>JALZCN010000650.1 GCA_030863045.1 Actinomycetota bacterium
CATGTGATCTTCATGGCCATCGGGATGGAGACCACCGCGCCGTCCACCGCAATGACCGTGCTGCGCGCGGCGGCTGAGGGCATCGAAAATTTCTCCATCTTCTGTAACCATGTCATGATCATCCCAGCGATCAAGGCAATCCTCGACTCCCCCGACCTGCGGCTGGACGGGTTTATCGGACCCGGCCACGTCTCGACCGTCATCGGCTGCCGGCCGTATGAGTTCATCCCCTCCGAGTATGGCAAACCAATCGTCACGGCCGGGTTCGAGCCACTGGACATCCTGCAGTCGGTGTACATGCTGCTCCAGCAGCATGCTGAGGGCCGCTGCGAGGTGGAGAACCAGTACTCGCGCGTGGTGCCCTGGGATGGCAACACGGTGGCGCTGCGGGCGGTGGGCGAGGTGATGGAGCTGCGTCCCTACTTCGAGTGGCGTGGCCTCGGCTTCATCTCGCATTCCGCGCTGCAAGTCCGGGAAAAGTATGCGGCCTTTGACGCGGAACGGCATTTCACGCTACCCGGCGTGCGAGTTGCCGATCCGAAGGCCTGCCAATGCGGCGAGGTACTCAAAGGTGTGCTCAAGCCTTGGGAATGCAAGGTGTTCGGCACCGCGTGCACGCCTGAGATGCCGATCGGTACCTGCATGGTCTCCTCCGAGGGGGCCTGTGCGGCGTACTACAACTTCGGCCGGTTCAGCCGTCAGAGGATCCGTGAAGTCAGTATCGAGGCGAGCAGGGCATGACCCATCAGGACACCGCTCAGCAGCGGCAGGCTGACTGGGCGGAGGCGGCTGTCGCCGAGCATGACCAGGCCAGGCACGCCGACGAGCATGACGCCGGATACCCCGCGCACGCCGCGGTCGGGACCGAGCATCGAGGCCGGGAACAGTTGGTGCTGGAACGCATCGAACGGGCCCGGCGGGCTCGGCCACGCGTGCGCGAGAAACTGATCACTCTCGCGCACGGCGCCGGTGGTAAGGCCACTCAGTCGCTCATCGAGGCGATTTTCCTCAACGCCTTCCGCAATCCCCTGTTGGAGCCGCTTGAGGACGCCGCGACGCTGACTGCCGGCAACACCCGGCTGGCGTTCACCACGGATTCTTACGTGGTGTCACCGCTGTTTTTCCCGGGTGGTGACATCGGTGACCTGGCCGTCAATGGCACGGTCAATGATCTGGCCGTCTCAGGGGCGCGGCCAGCTCATCTCTCCGCGGGGTTCATCCTGGAGGAGGGCTTCCCGGTCGAGGACCTGCGGCGGATCGTCGAGTCGATGGCCGCGGCCGCTACCGCAGCCGGGATCTCCATTGTCACCGGCGATACCAAGGTCGTGCAGCGGGGCAAGGGCGACGGCTGCTACATCAACACAGCCGGGGTCGGGTTGGTCACCGGCGACCTGACGTTGGGCGTGGCCACCGCACGCCCCGGCGATGCGGTGATCGTCTCCGGACCGGTGGGTGACCATGGCATCACCGTCATGCTCGCCCGTGGCGAGCTGGACCTCGATGCCGATCTAGTCTCTGACACCGCGCCGGTGCACGACCTGGTGCGCGGGCTGCTCGACGCGGTGGGCCCAGACGTCCGGGCGATGCGCGATGCCACCCGTGGTGGCGTCGCGACGATCCTCAACGAGGTGGCCACGGCGGCGGGTGTAGCCGTGGTGGTCGATGAGGAGGCCGTTCCGGTGCGGGCGGAGGTCCGCGGCGCCTGCGAGTTGCTGGGCATCGACCCCCTCTACGTCGCCTGCGAGGGCCGTATCGTGGCGATTGTCGATCCTGGTGCGGCCGACGCGGCAGTCGCGGCGTTGCGGGCGCACCCGCTCGGTGCCGGGGCCACTGTGGTCGGCCGCGTCGCCGCGGATCCTCCCGGACTCGTCCTGCTCAAGACCGGGTTCGGCGGCACCCGAATCATCGATCTGCTGGTCGGTGACCCGCTGCCACGAATCTGTTGAGCACGTTGTGAGGGAGGCCCGCTGAATCGGAACGAGTTGATCACCGAGATCGTCGCCGATTGGCCCGAGCCCGGTGAGCTTGTCTACATCGAGCGCCGGGGCGACTGTTATGCGTTGCGCCGCCCCGGCGCCGATGGGGCCTTCCCTGCACCAGCGCCGGGTGAGTCGCTGCCCGACGCCTGGATCTACTACGGCGGGTGGCAGGAAGACCATAAGAACGACTTGTCGGCGTTCTTCGATGACCTGTTCGCCGAGATGGATGCGGCGGCCGGAGGTCATGATCGTTGCCGATGGTCGCCGGATGACCCTTGGCCGCACGCGCATTAAGCCGCACAAAGTCGAGGTGGGATGGCCTACCGTATCCACGCGTCTGAACGGACGGCATTCAAGCGCTGCCGCCGGGAATGGGATCTGAGTTCACCCAACCGGCAGAGTTTCGAACCGCTGCCACAATCGGATTCAATCGATTTGAATGAGGCAGTGCGCGCCGCGCTTGCGGTGTACTACTTCCCCGGAATGTGGGAGTGGGATAGCGCCATCGTTCAAACC
>JALZCN010000675.1 GCA_030863045.1 Actinomycetota bacterium
CGCGACGTCGGAACAGCCGCGGCCGCCGAGCGACCGCCGGTTCCGGCTCGCTGCGAGTGCCCCAACTGGCGAACTGCACGATCGCCTCGGCCGGTTCCATGACCGGAATACCGAGCATGGCTGCGGCGCGCACGGTGGGGTGATCTGCGGGTATGGAAGCGTCGACGATCACCACGGCGACCGCAGGTGTGAGCCTGCTGCGGGTCACCGCTCCGTGCGCCTCCATCGACCTGCGCAGTGCTCCGAGATCGGCGGAACTGCCGAGGTACAGCACATGCAGCGGGTCCTGGGTGGCTGTGTGCCGCCCCACCGCTTCTCCAGTCTCCCCGACGTGTTCTCCGGGCGTGGGCTTGGCCGGTGAGGGCTTACCGGCTGCGCGCACGCCTTGTAACGCACGGTACGATACCTCGTTAACCGTGAGCCCGTGGCGGCATGCAGGTTATCGGCTGGTGAGCCGGGAAACTCGGGACCGCAGTGCGGCATGTGCCTCGCTGGGATCGACACGGTTCGACGTGCCACTGTGCAGAACCCGTTCTCCGGCGACCCAGACATCCCGGACCGCTCGAGCCCCGGCCGCCCACACCAGGTTGGCCAGCAACTGACCGTCTGGAACGTCCAGGCCGGTCGCAAATGCCGGGTCGTCAGCACCGACGTGCACCAGATCGGCCCACCCGCCCGGGCGCAGGGTGCCGAGATCATCGCGCCCGATCGCAGCGGCGCCCTCCCGGGTGGCCATCAGCAGCGCCTGGGCGGCGGTCAGCGCCGCGGCGTCTCCGGCGGACAACCTGGCCAGTCGGGCGGCCAACCTGACGTCGTCCCAGAGATCGAGGTCGTCGTGCGAGGCGGGGCCATCGGTGCCCAGACCGACAGCGATCCCGGCGGCGCGCAGGTCGAGCAGCCGCGCGATGCCGGAGGCAAGCTTGCTGTTGGAGCCCGGGCAGTGCGCTACTCCGACGCGATGCCGAGCCAGCACCGCGATGTCGGTGTCGGACAGCTGAACGGCATGCGCCGCCAACACCCGCGCCTCCCGGCCGGAATCGTCCCGACCGGAATCGTCGCTGCCGAGCACACCGAGATGTGCCAGCAGCAGCGGTACCGAGCCGTACTGATCGCGGATCGCGGTGTCCTCGCCCATGGTCTCGGCAACGTGAATGTGCAGCAGCGCACCCCGCTCCCGGGCAGCTGCGCCGGCCGCCACCAGCGCCTCGAGCGGCAACGTGTAGGCGGAGTGCGGGCCGTAACCCAGTTCGATGCGCTCCCCCGGCCCGAACCGGAGCCCGTCGATGTCGATCCAGCGGCTGACGCCGTCAAGCATGTGCTCCCAGGTGCCCAGCCGGTCCCAGCCCGGGACAGCGATGATGCCCGGTGTCACGAGTGCCCGGCTGCCCACGGCCAGTACCGCGGCCACCACCGCGTCGTTGTGGAAGTACATCTCGACGCTGGTCGTGATCCCCGCGCCGAGCATCTCCAGCGCGCCGACCAGCATGCCGGCATAAACGTCATCAGCCTCGACCCGCGCCTCGGCGGGCCAGATCACCTCGGTCAGCCAGCGCATCAGCGGCAGATCCCCACCCAGCCCGCGCAGCCCGGTCATTGCGGTGTGCGCGTGCGTGTTGACCAGGCCGGGCAGCAGGATGCCGGTGAGTGCCAGCTTGGGTCCGGGTGCGGCTGGGGCGCCGTTGGCGGGTCCGACATGCACGATCCGGCCATCGCTGCCGACGTCCACCACGGCGTCACGCAGTACCGTGCACGGTTCGTCGCAGGGCAGCACCACCGGTGCGGTCAGTCGCATCACGCCAGCGGCTCCGCGCCGGCGTGACGCAGCAATGCGGACAGCGGGCGCAGCGGCGGGAGCCAGGCACCCTCGGGGGGCAGCGTCTCCAGGGTGATCCGGGGCAGCGGCTGAAGGAACAGCTCCGGGATATCCTCCAGGTCTTCGAATTCCAGCACCTCGGAGTTGACCGCGAACGACGCGTGCTCCCGGAACCCGAGCACGGTGACCCGGACGCCCTGGGCGACCAGTTCTTCCAACGGTTCTCGGAAGGCTCGGCTGTCCCCGGAAGCCACCAGCAATTGACGTAGCACGCCCTGCTCGTTTCGGGACCGGATGTGGGTCAGCATGTCGT
>JALZCN010000677.1 GCA_030863045.1 Actinomycetota bacterium
CTCGGTGGCGCAGCCATCGTCGCGATCGGTCCGTCGCCCTCAGGTACCGCACGCCGCGCGGTTGCAGCACCAGGAACCCGGCCAGCGGCGTACTCGACGGCATGTAGCGCCATTGCCAAGAGGTAAAGAGCCAGCGCGGTGTTGTACGCGAGGTCACTGAAGGACGCCAATATGAGGTCGATTGGCATCGCTTACGATTCCCCTTCCGACGCTGCCTTGGACGTTGGCACGGTCACCGGTGACTGCGGGCATCGGGGTGGCAGCAGGTCGACGGCGATGCGGTCGAACTCCTCGCCGTAGCCGGCAGCCTCGGTGCGGGCCAGCCCTCCTAGTTCGACCACGGTACCGGCCGGCCCGGCCGAACAGACGCGGACCCAGAACCGGCGACGCTTCACCGCCAGGGACAGCCCGAGGCCGCCGAGAACCAGCACCGCGAAGCCGAGCACCCAGCGCTGCGCCGGGTCGTAGGACACCTGCAGCGAGACGAACCGGGTCACCCCGTCGAGGCTCACCACCGTGCCGTCGGGCAGAGTGAGCTGCTCGCCCAGACGCAGGTTCTGGCGCGCCACCTGCTTGAGCCGTCCAGACTCCACCATGGACTGATCGATCGAGAAGATCGACTGGCCGCGGCCGGAGTTGTTGCCGAGATCCCCTTGCAGCACGTCGATCGCGACGGCCGGGTCGAGCAGGTCAGGAAAGCCCGACGACAGCAACGCGCCTTGGAACGCCGCGGTCGGAGCGAACAGACCCGTGATCGCAAGCTGCCGGGTCCGCCGAAGTGCATCGTCGGTCACGCCAGGCGGGTCGAACTTGGTCGTCCCCTCCGACAGCAGGGTGGTCATGTCCACCGGCCGCCACTGCACCACGCCGCTGCGTCGCTGCCCGTCCGGGAACGCGACGGTGAACTGCGGCGCGTACCCATGGCCGAGCAGGTAAACCCGGGTGCCACCCATCCGCAACGGGTCGTTGACCGCCAGCTGATACGGACGCCACGAGCCGCCGACAAGATCGCCTGCAGCCAGGTCTTCGGGTCCCTGGTAAGAGATGTCAGCGCGGAACTCCTGGGGCTGCCCGGTGCTCAGGTACGTCGGGGTGAACCCGTCGACCTGCACACAGAACGGATCGAGCTCGGTGCCGTCCACGGACAGGCCGGGGCGGAAGGAGTCGTAGGCCAGGGGGCCGGAGTTGCAGAACTGCGACCCGTTGGCGAGCACGATCACCTGGCCTTCGTAGCCGACCAGCTTGCCGACCGCGAAAGACACCAGCAACCCGAGCAGGGCAAGATGGAAGATCAGATTGCCGGCCTCCCGCAGGTAGCCCCGCTCGGCGGACAGCGTGCGAGCACCGCCGAGTTCGTCCCGCTCGGCAACGCGCCAGCCACGCAGCCGTCGCCGGGCGGCGGCCAGAACCTCGTCGCCGGTGGGACCAGTGTCGTCACTGAGCTCGGCTCGAGCGTGATGCGGCAGCCGGCTCAGATTCCGGGGTGTGGCCACCGGCGCCCGGCGCAGCTGCCTGGCATATTCGACGCTGCGCGGCACTACGCAGCCCACCAGTGACACGAAAAGCAGCAGGTAGATCGCGGCGAACCAGGGACTGGCGAAGACCTCGAACAAGCCCAGCCGGTCCAACACCGGCGCCAGCATCGGATACTCAGTTTTGTACCGTTGAACTCGTTGCGGGTTCAACGAGTACTGCGGCAGCAGGGCTCCCGGCAGCGCGGCCAGCGCCAGCAGGAACAGCAGCACCAGCGCGGTGCGCATGCTGGTGAGCTGCCGCCAGGCGTTGCGGAGACTACTCATATGGTTGCACTCATATCAGCGCACTCATATCAGCAACTCGAAGCCGATGATCGACGCCCGCAGCCAGTCGACGAACACACCCCACGCCCCGGTCATCAGCGCCACGCCGGTGACCACGAGTAGCGCGCCGCCGACCCGGGTCACCCAGCGGCTGTTGCGCCGCACCGCCTCGAATACGCCGAGCAGCCGCCGGAACCCCACGGCGAAGGCGACGAAAGGCAGCCCGAGGCCGAGGCAGTACGCCAGGGCGAGGGTGACCGCCCGGGGCGCCGAGCCGTCCGTGGCGGCCAGGCCGAGCACCGCGCCGAGCGTCG
>JALZCN010000686.1 GCA_030863045.1 Actinomycetota bacterium
CCCAACGTCGGCAAGTCGACGTTGACCAACTCGCTGGTCGGCCAGAAGGTGGCGATCACCTCCAGCCGGCCGCAGACCACCCGGCACACCATCCGGGGAATCGTGCACCAGCCGCACGGGCAGCTCGTTCTGGTCGACACACCCGGCCTGCACCGGCCGCGCACGTTGCTCGGTCAACGGCTCAACAGCCTGGTGCGAGCGACCTGGTCCGAGGTCGACGCAATCGGGTTCTGCGTGCCTTCCGACGCCGCGATCGGGCCCGGCGACCGGTTCATCGCCGGCGAGCTGGCTGCGTTGACGCGGCGCACCCCGGTGTTCGGCATCGTGACCAAGACCGATCTGGTGAGCGCGCAGCGAGTGGCCGAGCAACTCGCCGGGCTGGCCGACCTGGCGCGCTGCGCCGGTCTCGGTGAGTTCACCGAGCTGGTGCCGGTGTCTGCGGTCGACGGTTTCCAGGTGGGGCTGCTCGCCGACCTGCTGCTGGCCCGGATGCCGGAGTCGCCTCCGCTGTACCCGACGGGGGAGCTCACCGACGAACCGGAGCAGACCCTGGTGGCGGAACTGATCCGGGAGGCGGCGCTGGAAGGCGTACGCGACGAGTTGCCGCATTCACTTGCCGTCGTGGTGGAGGAGATGAGCCCGCGGGAGGGCCGCCCCGAGCTGCTCGACGTCTACGCGAATCTCTACGTCGAGCGGGACAGCCAGAAGGCGATCGTGATCGGGCGCGGCGGCCAGCGGCTCAAAGAGGTCGGCAGCCACGCGCGCACCCACATCGAGGCCCTCCTGGGCACCTCGGTGTACCTGGATCTGCATGTGAAGGTCGCCAAAGACTGGCAGCGCGACCCCAAGCAGCTGCGCCGCCTGGGTTTTTAGATCCTGGTGGTGCGACGATGGTCGGGTGAACCTGTACCGCGACACCGGGGTTGTGCTGCGAGTGCAGAAGTTGGGAGAGGCCGACCGCATCATCACGCTGCTCACCCGCCGGCACGGGCGAGTGCGCGCGGTGGCCAAGGGCGTGCGTCGTACGTCGTCACGATTCGGCGCGCGGCTGGAGCCATTCGGGCACGTCGACGTGCAGTTCCACCGCGGGCGGACACTGGACATCATCACCCAGGTCGAGACGGTCGACGGCTTCGGTTCCCGGCTGGTCGTCGACTACGGCCGATACACCACCGGCTGCGCGGTGCTGGAGACCGCCGAACGGCTGGCCGGCGCCGAGGGTGAGCCGGTGCTGCGGCTGTACCTGCTGGTCGTGGGGGCGCTACGGGCGCTGGCCGATGGGCAGCGGCAAGCCGCCCTGGTGCTCGACGCTTTCCTGCTCCGCGCAATGGCTACCGCCGGGTGGGCTCCGGCGCTGACCGAATGCGCCCGGTGCGGGCAACCGGGTGTGCACCGGGCGTTCAGCGTGCCTGCCGGGGGTGTGGTCTGCCCCGGATGCCGCCCAGTCGGCGCGGCCACCCCGTCGGCCCAGACACTGGAGCTGCTCGACGCCCTGGTGCGCGGGGACTGGCAGGCCGCCGAGCGCGCCCCCGCAGCAGTCTGCCGGGAAGCCAGCGGCCTGGTCGCCGCCCACCTCCAGTGGCACCTGGAACGCCAACTGCGCTCCCTCCCCCTGGTCGAACGATCCCGCCTGCCGCATCCAGCAAGCTAAGCAGGGTTATCCGGCTGGCCATAGCCCCGCTGAGCCTGCTCGATGCGAGGGCGGCAGGATGGGTGTGATGCAACGGCGGCAACGGCGAGGGGCGCGCGAGCGTGCCACCAGGACAGTGCGCGCCCCTGACCCGCATCCCTCCGGCGCGCGGCCACCGTTGATTCCGCCCGACCGGATGCCGCGCCATGTTGCTCTGGTGATGGATGGCAACGGGCGTTGGGCGCAGCAGCGCGGGTTACCCCGCAACGAGGGCCACCGCCGCGGCGAGGCCGTGTTGATGGATGTCGTCTGCGGCTGCATTGAGCTGGGAGTGACGTGGTTGTCGGCGTACGCGTTCTCCACCGAGAACTGGCGACGCAGCCCCGAGGAGGTGCGCTTCCTGATGGGGTTCAACCGGGACGTCGTTCGCCGCCGTCGCGATCAGATGCATGAGATGGGAGTGCGGGTGCGCTGGGCCGGGCGTCGCCCACGGTTGTGGCGCAGCGTGATCCGTGAGCTTGAGTTCGCCGAGGAGCTGACGGCGGACAACGGTGTCATGACCCTGACCATGTGCGTGAACTACGGTGGCCGCGCCGAAATCGCCGACGCGGCTCGCGAGGTGGCCCGCCGGGCGGCCCGCGGGGAGATCGACCCGGAGCGGATCGACGAGCGGATGCTGGCCCGCTACCTGGACGAGCCGGACATGCCCGACGTCGACCTGTTCCTGCGACCATCGGGTGAGCAGCGGATCTCAAACTTCCTGATCTGGCAGTCTGCGTATGCGGAGCTGGTGTTTCAGGACGTTCTGTTTCCCGAGCTGGATCGCCGGGATCTATGGCGGGCTTGCGAGGTCTACGCCTCCCGGGACCGGCGGTTCGGCGGCGCCACTGAGACCGCGATCGATTCCCGTACCTCCGAAAGGATGATCCAGTGAGCCACGACAACGGCGCGGCAGGCCTGACCTGCGCCCGGGAGCTGCTCAACGCAGCCCGGAGGGCGCTGGAGCGGTACCAGGACGTGAAGGTGGACAACGACGGCTCCCTCACCTTCCAGCACTCCGAGGTGCCCTGCGCGGTGCAGGCTGTGGAACTCGTCGACGGTTTGGCGATGCTCAGCCTCACCTGCGTGGTGGCGTGGGACGTTCCAGACCACGGTGACCGGGCTGAGTGGGTCGCCACCCGGGCCGGTCAGGGCCTGTTCGGCACCCTGGGGCTGGTCCGTGGCGAGCGCGGAGTCGACATCACGC
>JALZCN010000687.1 GCA_030863045.1 Actinomycetota bacterium
TGGCGCGCCAGCGGCCTCGGGAGACCTGGACGGCGCGCCCGTCGATGGCATGGTCTTGCAGTCGGTCATAGACCCAGGTGCGACGCATGCCGGTCGCCGTCATGAGATCGGGGACCGAACAGCCCTCCGGCGGGGCCTGCCGTAGCGCGGCCAGCAGAGCCGTGTCCGGGTCCTCACCGTCGGCGGGGCCGGGCTCGTCGACGGTCTCACTGCTGCGCCTGGGCCGGGGAATGGCGGGCTGCTGGTCATCTATGCCGGGTGTGCTGTCAGTGGCCGCACGGGAGGCGTCATCTAGGGCGGGCCGGGT
The DNA here is from genome assembly GCA_030863045.1 of Actinomycetota bacterium. Lineage (GTDB taxonomy): Bacteria > Actinomycetota > Actinomycetes > Mycobacteriales > Pseudonocardiaceae. Next base: position 308 of record JALZCN010000687.1, read on the forward strand.
GGGGGCATGGCGGGTGGTCAGGGTGGTGACGTCGGTGTCGGTGAGCAGGTAGGCGCGGGCTCGACGCGGCGTGGTGTGTTCGGGGGTGGAGAGGAAGAATTTGCCGGGGGCGTCCAGGCTGTGGGCGTGCCATCCGGCGGCGAGCATGCCTTGGCCAAGCACAAGGTCGACGTCTCGGCGCTCTCGGACCCGCAGGCACACTCGGACGTCCATCTGTGAGCGGACCGTGCCGGAGCCCATGGCCTTCTGAGTGGGTCGTTGGGTGGCCACGAGCAGGGTGACGGCCACGGCTCGGCCGCGCCGGGCGGTGGAGTCGGCATGGCCCACGGCGGTTGGGGCGTCGTCGCTGAGTTCGGCGTACTCGTCGATGACGACGACGAGCGCGGGCTCGGCCGGGCTGGGCTGCCACAGTCGCTGCCCGGCGTCGGCTAACCGGGCCGCGCGGGTGTTCAGAATGGCTACGGCGTCGGCGAGTAGTTCGGTTGCTTGGGCCGGGGTGGTGGCCAGCCGGTCGAGGCATGGCGCCCAGGGCCTAAGTTCCATGCCGCCCTTGAGGTCGACGCCCCAGAGCACGACGTCGGGGCAGCCGGTCAGCGAGGCGAGGATGGCGTTGAGGATGCCGCTCTTGCCTGCGCCGACGACGCCACCGATGAGCGCGTGCCGGTGTGCCAGGGTGACGGCGACCGGGGAGGCGTCCTCGAACAGCCCGAGCGGGATCGGCGCGGTGATCGTGCGTGGCTCGGTGTCGGAGGTGCTTGCGGGCCAGGCGATGGCGCGGGCGTGCGGGTCAGCGTTCAGGACCCGGATCAGGCAGTGGTCGGCGCGGGTGGGGTCGGGCTCGACCCGGACGGCGCCGGGCCTGGCTCCAAGGCCGGACTCCAGCGCGGAGGCCTTGGCGATGACGTCGGCGGCTGTCTGTCCGCGGCGCAGGCCGATGCGAGCGCGCCAGCCCCACAGGTCGACCACGGCCGACATGACTCGGGAGCCGTTAAGGCCGATTGCTTCGGCGATGTCCGGCCAGGCCTGGAGGGTGCGCTCGACCCGGACCCGGGCGCGGCGGCGTCGGTGCCACCACCACGGCGTGGCGGCAGCGAGAGTGCCTAGGACGAGCAATATGGGCAACGGCGCGGTGGCGGGACCGAACGTGGTCGCGGCGGCTAGCCACAGCCCAGCCCCGCCGGTGACGGCTGCGGCGTAGGCACGCTCGATCCCGCGCAGGCCCGAGGTCAACCTCTCCACACACCACAGCACCGCCGAACCCACGAGAGCGAACAGAGCGACCACGGGTGCCCACCCAGAGAACCGCGGATGCAGGAACGCGGCGGTCACCCCGGTGATTGCCCCGAGCACGAGCGGGGCGAGTTCAGAGGGTCTGTTGCGTCGGTGGAGAGCAAGATCAGGCAGGCTTGGTCGATGTGTCGTCGCTGTCGTCGGATGCCAGCAGCAAGGTCCAGCTTCGCGGGGTTTCGGTTCCCACCGGATGTGATCACGCTCGCGGTTCGCTGGTATTTGCGCTACGGCCTGTCGTACCGGGACGTGGAGGAGCTGCTGGCTGAGCGGGGCATCACGGTCGATCACGTGACCGTCTACCGGTGGGTGCAGCGGTTCACTCCGCTGCTGATCGACGCGGCACGACCCTGCCGCCACGCTCCTGGTGATCGCTGGTTTGTCGATGAGACCTATGTCAAGGTCGCCGGGCAGTGGGTGTATCTGTACCGGGCAATCGACCAGTACGGCCAGATCATCGACGTGCTGGTCTCCGAGAAACGGGATCTGGCGGCCATCCGCCGGTTCTTTACCCGCGCCCTTAAGCACGGCCTGCGTCCGAGCGAGGTGACCACCGATCGGGCACCGGCCTACCCACGAGTGCTCGATGAGCTGCTGCCCGCCGCGTGCCATGTCCTGGAGCAATACGCAAACAATCCCATCGAAGCAGTGCGACGTGAGGTCGCACGAAACGAGTGGATTACGCGGATAGGAGG
>JALZCN010000690.1 GCA_030863045.1 Actinomycetota bacterium
TCGTAGGCCAGCACCTGCTGCAGCCGGAGAGACCACTGCTGGTCCCACGGCCGGGGCAGCCCCAGCGCCTCGTTCCACGCGGGCAGCTGCACCGCGCGGGCCCGGGCGTCCCGGGACAGCGTCACCGCCAGCATCTCCAACACAATGCGCTGCACGTTGTTCTCCGGTTGCAGCTCGGTCAGCCCCAGCGAGTTAACCTGCACGCCGTACCGGAAGCGGCGCAACTTGGGATCCTGTACGCCATAGCGGTCCCGGCAGGTCTCGTCCCACAACCGTCCGAACGCGCGCAGCTTGCACATCTCCTCGACGAAGCGCACCCCGGCGTTGACGAAGAACGACATCCGCCCGACGACCTTTGCGAAGTCCCCCGGCGCGACCTGCCCGCAGTCCCGCACCGAGTCCAGCACCGAGATCGCCGTGCACATGGCGTAGGCGACCTCCTGTACCGGCGTCGCGCCCGCCTCCTGCAGGTGATAGCTGCAGATGTTGATCGGGTTCCATCTCGGCATGTGATTGACCGTGTAGACGACTATGTCGGTGATCAATCGCAGGCTCGGCCGTGGCGGGAAGACGTAAGTCCCCCGGGACAGGTACTCCTTGATGATGTCGTTTTGCGTGGTACCCGCCAGTTGGGTCAGATCGGCCCCGTGCTCGGCAGCGACCGACGCGTAGAGGGCCAGCAGCCACATCGCTGTGGCGTTGATCGTCATCGACGTGTTGGCCTGCGCCATCGGGATGCCGTCGAACAAGGTGCGCATGTCACCGATGTGGCTGACCGGCACACCGACCTTGCCAACCTCGCCACGGGCCAGCTCGTGGTCGGGGTCGTAGCCGGTCTGGGTGGGCAGGTCGAATGCCACCGACAGTCCGGTCTGGCCCTTGGCGAGGTTACGCCGGTACAACGCGTTGGACGTACTCGCCGACGAATGCCCGGCATAGGTACGCATCACCCACGGCCGATCCCGCTCCTGATCACTGGGATAGGGCATCAGAGCACCTCCAGCCGCTCCCCTCGGAGACTACTGGTCGCCTACTGTGACCAGCGACACAATCGAGGCAGAAGGGGCCAGCGCTGTGGACAGCACGATGATGGATGTTCCGCTGACCGTAGGTATGATCATGCGTCACGGCACCACGGTGCACGGTGACAGCGAGGTGATCACCTGGACCGGCGATGGTGCCCGCCGCGCGAGCTACGCCCAGGTGGGGCGGCGCGCCGCCCAGCTGGCCGGCGCCCTGCGCGACCTCGGTGTCAGCGGCGACCAGCGGGTGGCCACCTTCCAGTGGAACAACCAGGAACATCTCGAGGCCTATCTCGCGATTCCCTCGATGGGCGCAGTGCAGCACACCCTCAACCTGCGACTGGCGCCCGACCAGGTGGCCTGGATCGCCAACCACGCCGAGGACGACGTGGTGATCGTGGACGGTTCGCTGGTGCCGCTGCTGGCGCGCGCGCTGCCGGAGATGAAGACGGTCCGGCATGTGGTGGTGGTCGGAGCAGCCGATATTTCGACGCTGGACGGTTCCGGCAAGCAGTTGCACTCCTACCACGAGCTGCTGGCCGCCCAGCCTGAGGAGTTCGACTGGCCGACCGACCTCGACGAGCGCTCCGCGGCCGCACTGTGCTACACCAGCGGCACGACCGGCAACCCCAAAGGCGTCGCCTACAGCCACCGCTCGGCCTACCTGCACTCGATGTGCATCTGTACTGGTGAGGTCGCGGGTCTCACTCCGGCAGACCGGATCCTGCCGGTCGTGCCGATGTTTCACGCCAACGCCTGGGGCTTGCCTTACGCTGCGCTGATGGTCGGCGCCAGCATGATCATGCCGGATCGGCATCTGGCGGCTGAGTCGCTGGTCAGGCTGATTGAGGCGGAGCAACCCACGATCACCGGGGCGGTGCCGACGATCTGGGGCGACGTGCTGCGCCAGCTGCGCGAGCACGGCGGGGACATGTCCTCGATCCGCCGGGTGCTCTGCGGCGGCTCTGCCGTACCGCTGGCGCTGATGAAGGCGTTCTCCGAAGAACACGGCATCGAGATCAAACAGGCCTGGGGGATGACCGAGACCTCCCCGGTCGCCTCGGTGGCCACCCCGCCGGTCGGTGCGCAGGGTGATGAGTTGTGGCGCTACCGGGCCGGCGCGGGCCGACTCGTCGCCGGAATCGAGGGCCGCATCGTCGGCGACGACGACGTCGTGCTGCCCAACGACGGCGAGTCGGTCGGCGAGATCCAGGTCCGCGGGCCGTGGGTGACCGCGCGGTACTACAGGGATGACGACTCGACCAGATTTCACGACGGCTGGTTGCGAACCGGCGACGTCGGCACCATCGACGAGCTGGGCTTCATCACCATCAGCGACCGCGCCAAGGATGTGATCAAATCCGGTGGGGAGTGGATCTCCTCGGTGAAGCTGGAGAACCTGCTGATGGCTCACCCGAAGGTGGTCGAGGCCGCAGTGGTCGCCGTCCCGGACGACAAGTGGATGGAACGGCCACTGGCTACGGTGGTCATTGCCGAAGGCGAGCAGGTCAGCGCCGCCGAGCTACGCGATCACCTCAGCGCCTCGGTCCCAGCCTGGCAGCTCCCCGAACGCTGGTCATTCGCCACCGAGGTGCCCAAGACATCAGTAGGCAAGTTCGACAAGAAGCTCATCCGCCAGCACTACGCCACCGGCGCCCTCGACATCACCCACTGCTGATGATCTTGGCGTTGTGCTCGCCATAACGCTGTTATTGAGCAACAACGTCAAGATCACCGGGAACGGGGTGTCAGCGCTCGGGCGGGGTGGTGACGCGGTGTACGTCGGCGCCTAGGGCGGTCAGGTTCTCGAGGAAGCGGGGGTAACCACGGTCGATGTGGAAGACGTCCCAGATGTCGGTGGTGCCCTCGGCGCACAGGCCGGCCAGTACTAGGCCGGCGCCGGCGCGGATGTCACTAGCCCACACCGGGGCGCTGGACAGGCGCTCAACGCCGCGGACGACGGCGTGGTGGCCGTCGGTGCGGGCGTCGGCACCCAGGCGGACCATCTCCTCGACGAACCGGAACCGGGCCTCGAAGACGTTCTCGGTGATCATCGAGGTGCCCTCGGAGATCGCCGAAAGGGCGATCGCCATCGGCTGCAGGTCGGTGGCGAAACCCGGGTAGGGCAATGTCACGAAGTCCACCGCAGCGGGCCGGCCTGGCATCACCACCCGGAAGCTGCCGAGGTCCGCATAATAGACGTGGGCGCCGGCCAGTCGCAGCTTCTCCAGAACCAGGTCGAGGTGATGCGGGTCGACGCCATGGACGGTGACGTCACCCCGAGTCATCGCGGCCGCGAAGGCCCAGGTAGCGCCGACGATGCGGTCGCCGATCACTCGATGCTCTGTGGGCGCCAGTGCATCCACCCCATCGACGGTGAGCGTGGAGGTGCCCTCGCCACGGATGCGCGCGCCCATCTGCTGCAGCATCACGCACAGGTCCACGATCTCCGGTTCGCGCGCCGCGTTGTCGATGACCGTGGTGCCCTGCGCGAGCACCGCAGCCATCAGGATGTTCTCGGTGGCGCCCACACTCGGGAAATCCAGCCAGATCTGCGTCCCGTGCAGCTCCTCGGCCTCGGCCACCACGCAGCCGTGCTCGATTTCGCTGCGGGCGCCCAGCTTTCGCAGGCCGTTCTGGTGCATGTCCAGCGGGCGGGAACCGATCGCGTCGCCACCGGGCAGCGCGACCTTGGCCCGCCGGCAGCGGCCCACCAGCGGGCCGAGCACGCACACCGAGGCGCGCAGCTTGCTCACCGATCCGTAGTCGGCCTCGTGTTTAGGTTCAGCAGGCGTGGTGATCCGGACTTCTGAGCCGGTGACATCGACGTCGCACCCCAACCCGCGTAGCACGTCGGCCATCAGCGGAACGTCCAGGATTTCGGGGCAGTTGGTGAGCGTCGTGGTGCCCTCAGCCAGCAACGCTGCTGCCATCAACTTCAGCACACTGTTCTTCGCGCCGACGACCTGCACTTCGCCGGTCAACCTGGCACCACCACGAACCCTGAAGTGCTCGCTCACGGGAGTGCACGCTAGCGGGTGGCTCCACGGGTAGCGCGCACCCGTAGCCTCAACCCCATGGCCGTGCACCTCACCAGGATCTACACCCGTACCGGCGACGACGGAACGAGCGGTCTCGGGGACTTCAGCCGGGTGCCCAAGACCGACCCACGGCTGGTGGCCTACGCCGATGTGGATGAGGCCAACTGTGCGCTTGGTGTGGCGCTGGCCCTGGGATCTCTGCCGCAACGCCTCGTCACGGTGCTGCAGCAGGTGCAGAACGACCTGTTTGACGTAGGTGCCGACCTGTGCACGCCCATCGTCGAAGACCCGCGGTACCCCCCATTGCGCATCGACGAGGGCTACGTCACCCGGCTAGAAGCTTGGTGTGACGAGTTCAACGCCCCATTGCCGAAGCTGGATTCGTTCATCCTGCCCGGCGGCACCCCAGGCGCGGCCTTGCTGCACACCGCCCGGGTGGTCACCCGGCGCGCCGAGCGCAGCACATGGGCGTTGCTCGAGGTCGATGCGCAGTGCACCAACCCGGTCACTGCCCGCTACCTCAACCGGCTTTCTGACCTGTTGTTCATCCTGTGCCGGGTCGCCAACCCAAACGGCGAGGTCTTGTGGTTTCCGCGTGGGGACCACAAGACCTCGTGAGTGCGCAACAGTGACATGAGAGGGTCCTAACCCTGAATTTCGCACTCACGAGCCACCTCGCGGTCGCGGAGGGGCCGATTCCAGCCAGGAAAGGAAGCCGGTGAGGGTGTCCTGCCGCATCGCGAGTTCCAGCTCTTCGACGCCGGTACGGCAGCGCAGCACGACCGCACCGTTGGGCACCACGTAGCTTTCCGGCAGTGTCGGGCCACGTCGCTCCACGATTTCCAGCTGCTCCCGGTCCAGTACTCGATCGGGACCCGACCGCAGGCTCGATACCCGAAACCAGGTGAAATCGTCGCCCCGGTAGCGACCCACTCCCTGGTGCCAGCCACGGCCCGCGGCATCCGGACGCGACCGCAATGCGACATCGATCCCGCCTTGCCGGACCAGCCGAAGTCGTCGAAACGCCAGCGTAGCGATGATCAGCACCACGGTCAGCAGGACCGACCCGACGATCTCCCCAATCCCCATGGCCGTTCGCTCCGCGCCTGAAGGATGCTCAGACAGTCCGGTCGACGGCCTTGAGCCGGGCGCTGGCCTTGGCCCGTACCGAGTCGGCGTCCTCCCCGCTGCCGGCCTGTGCCAGGGCATCCTGGGCAGCTTGGGCATCGATCTCGTCGGCGAGCTCGGCGGCCTCGGCCAGTACGGTCACCCTGGCACCGGTGACCGACAGGAAACCACCGAAGACGGCTGCTGTCACCGTCTCGCCATCGGCGGTGGTGACCTTAACGATCCCGCCTTCGACGAGTTCCCCGAGCAACGGCGTGTGCCCGGGTAGGACACCCAACTCGCCCTCGGTGGTTTCGGCGAACACCGAAGTCGCGGTGCCGGACCACACCTGGCGCTCCACCGCGACCAGCTCGACGGACATCTCAGCCACCCACGTCACCCCCGCGTCTTGTAATGATCAGTTCTCGGAGAGCTCCTGGTACTTCCGTTCTAAGTCCTCGAGGCCACCACACAGGTAGAAGGCCTGCTCGGGCATGTGGTCGAAGTCACCCTTGGAGAGCTTGTCGAAGGCCTCGATGGTCTCCTTCAGCGGCACCGTGGAGCCCTCCTGACCGGTGAACTGCTCAGCGGAGTACATATTCTGGCTCAGGAACCGCTCGATCCGGCGCGCTCTGTTGACCGTGACCTTGTCCTCTTCGGACAGCTCGTCGATGCCCAGGATGGCGATGATCTCCTGCAGATCGTTGTACTTCTGCAGGATTCGCTTGATCTCTTGGGCCACCCGGTAGTGCTCCTCCCCCACGTACTGCGGGTCGAGGATGGTGGACGTCGAGGTCAGCGGGTCCACTGCGGGGAAGATGCCCTTGGAGAACACCCCCCGGGACAGCTCCGTGGTGGCATCCAGGTGCGCGAAGGTGGTCGCCGGCGCCGGGTCGGTGTAGTCGTCGGCAGGCACGTAGATCGCCTGCATCGAGGTGATCGAACGACCCCGAGTCGAGGTGATGCGCTCCTGCAACTCACCCATCTCATCGGCCAGCGTCGGCTGGTAACCCACCGCCGAAGGCAGCCGGCCCAGCAGGGTGGAGACCTCCGACCCAGCCTGGGTGAACCGGAAGATGTTGTCGATGAACAGCAGGACGTCCTGGTTGAGCTCATCGCGGAAGTACTCCGCCATGGTGAGCGCGGACAGCGCCACCCTCATCCTGGTGCCCGGCGGCTCGTCCATCTGACCGAAGACCAGCGCGGTGTCCTTCAGGACGCCGGCTTCCTGCATTTCCAGGAACAGGTCGTTGCCCTCTCGAGTGCGCTCGCCGACTCCGGCGAACACCGACGTGCCACCGAAGTTCCGGGCCACCCGGATGATCATCTCCTGGATGAGCACCGTCTTGCCCACCCCGGCACCACCGAACAGGCCGATCTTGCCACCTTGGACGTACGGGGTGAGCAGGTCGATGACCTTCAATCCGGTCTCGAGCATCTCGGTCTTGCCCTCGAGCTGGTCGAACTGCGGGGGCTTGCGATGGATCTCCCAGCGGTCCCCGCTGAACTTCGTGTCCGGGGCGTCCAGGCAGTGGCCCAGCATGTTGAACACGTGACCCTTGACCTGATTACCGACCGGAACCGAAATCGCTGATCCGGTGTCGGTGACCGGCGCACCCCGAACCAGACCGTCGGCCGGCTGCATCGCGATTGCGCGCACGGTGTTGTCACCAAGGTGCTGCGCGACCTCCAGGGTCATCGTCTTGCGCAGCGCTTCCAGCTCGATCTCCACCGTCAGCGCGTTGAACAGCTGCGGCACCTGGTCCCGGGGGAACTCCACGTCCACCACGGGCCCGGCGACCCGCACCACGCGGCCGATCCCTGCTTCGGAGGTGGAGTCAGCGGGGGTCGGCTTCTCGGTTGTCGTCATCTCAGTCATCACTCCCCACCGCGGCCAACGCCTCGGCGCCGCCGACGATTTCGCTGATCTCCTGGGTGATCTGGCCCTGACGGGCCTGGTTGGCCTCGCGAGAGAGGTCGGTAATCAGATCGGTGGCGTTGTCGGTGGCGGCCTTCATCGCCTGGCGGCGCGCGGCCTGCTCCGATGCCGCGGCCTCCAGAAGCGCCGCGTAGATCCTGGTGTTGATGTACTTGGGCAGCAGGTGAGCGAGCAACTCTTCGGCGTCCGGCTCGAACTCATACAGCGGTGCGAGGCCATCCGAACGCGACTGTCGCTGACTACCATCGTCGGCAGTGTCGTCTTCGGTGTACTCGACCTCCAGCGGCGCGATCCGGCGTGCCTGCGGAGTCTGAGTCAACATCGATCGGAACTCGGTGTAGACGATGTGCAGCTCGTCGACACCCGGCACCCCATCGGGCCCAGCACCGTCACCGTCGTCGTCGACCCCCGCGAGAAACGCGTTCACCAGCACGTTGCCGGCCTTGGCGGCGTCAGCGTAGGAAGGCTGCTCGGAAAACCCGGTCCAGGACTCCTCGATCGGCCGCTGGCGGAACTTGTAGTAGTTGACCGCCTTGCGCCCGATCAGGTACAGCAGCACGGACTTGCCCTCATCGCGCAGCAATGCGTGCAGCTCCTCGGCGGCCCTGATCAAGTTGGCGTTGTAGCCACCCGCCAGGCCCCGGTCGCTGGTCACCACCAGCATCGCCGCCCGCGTCGGGTTCTCCCGCTCGACCAGCAGCGGGTTGTCCAGGGTACCCGCCGCGCTGGCCAATGCGGAGAGCACTTTGGTGATCTCCGTTGCATACGGCCGGGACGCCTCGACCCGGGCCTGAGCCCGGGCGATCCGCGAGGTGGCGATGAGTTCCATCGCTTTGGTGATCTTCTTCGTGGACTGGACCGAGCGGATCCGGCGACGGAGAAGTCTCAGTTGCGCTGCCATCGTCGCGTCACTTCTTGGGAGCGCGCTTATTGACCTTGACCGATTCGCGCTCGACCTCGTCGGCGTCCATCGCCTCGGCCTCGGCTTCTTGTCCCAAAGCGGAGCCCTCCGCCGTGGTGAACTGCTTCTTGAACGCCTTCACAGCGTCCACCACCCGCTGTTCGGTGTCGTCGTCGAACTGCTTGGTCTCCCGGATAGTGTCGAGGATGCCCTGGTGGTGCCGGCGAACGTCGGTGAGGAAGTCCGACTCGAAACGCCGGACGTCAGCCACCGGCACGTCATCCAGATGCCCCCGGGTACCCAGGTAGATCGATACGACCTGCTCCTCGACCGGCATCGGTGCGTACTGCCCCTGCTTGAGCAGCTCGGTGAGTCGGGCACCGCGCTCAAGTTGGCGGCGCGAGGTGGCATCCAGGTTCTCCGCCCCGAACGCGGCGAACGCTTCCAGCTCGCGGTACTGCGACAGATCCAGCCGCAGCGTTCCGCCGACCGCCTTCATGGCCTTGATCTGCGCCGAACCGCCGACCCGGGACACCGACACACCGACATTGATCGCCGGCCGGACACCCTGGTTGAACAGATCGGACTCGAAGAAACACTGGCCGTCGGTGATGGAGATGACGTTGGTCGGGATGTAGGCGGAGATGTCGTTGGCCTTGGTCTCGATGATCGGCAGCCCGGTCAGTGACCCCCCGCCCAGCTCGTCGGACAGCTTCGCGCAGCGCTCCAGCAACCGCGAGTGCAGGTAGAACACGTCACCTGGGTAGGCCTCCCGGCCCGGTGGGCGGCGCAGCAGCAGCGAGATGGCCCGGTAAGCCTCGGCCTGCTTGGACAGATCATCGAAGATGATCAGCACGTGCTTACCCTGGTACATCCAGTGCTGACCGATCGCCGAACCGGTGTAGGGCGCCAGCCACTTGTAGCCGGCCGAATCCGACGCCGGCGCCGCCACGATGGTGGTGTACTCCAGCGCGCCGGCATCCTCCAGGCTCTGCCGGACCGCCGCGATCGTGGTGCCTTTCTGGCCGATCGCCACATAGATGCAGCACACCTGCACCGCCGGGTCGCCGGTCGCCCAGTTCGCCTTCTGGTTGATGATGGTGTCGATGCACACCGCGGTCTTGCCGGTCTTTCGGTCACCGATGATGAGCTGGCGCTGGCCGCGACCGATCGGGGTCTGCAAGTCGATCGCCTTGATGCCGGTCTGCAGGGGCTCCTTTACCGGCTGCCGGTCGATGACCGAGGGCGCCTGCAGCTCCAGGACCCGCTGTTCGTCGGGAGTGATATCGCCGAGGCCGTCCAGCGGGTAGCCGAGCGGGTCCACCACCCGGCCGAGGAACTGCTCCCCGACCGGCACCGAGAGGATCCGGCCAGTTCGCCGAACCTCCTGCCCCTCCTCAATGGCTTCGAAGTTGCCCAGGATGACGGCGCCGATCTCCCGCACATCAAGGTTGAGCGCGACGCCCAGCACGCCACCGGGGAACTCCAGCAGCTCGTTGGTCATCACCGACGGCAAGCCCTCGATCCGGACGATGCCATCGCCAGCGTAGGTGACGACACCCACCTCTTCCCGCGAGGTCGCGGTCGAAAAGGAGGTTACGTAGTGCTCGATCGCGCTCCGGATCTCATCCGAGGAGATCGTCAGCTCCGCCATGGCTATTGGTCCCTGCTCTCTTGTTTCGCGTGTCCGTCTCGATCGTTCGTGTGGCCCGTTTTCATCGCGACAGCCATTGGCGAGCCTGGGCCAGCCGGGCTGCCACGCTGCCGTCGATCACCTCTTCGCCCACCCGGATCACCAGCCCACCGAGCAGCTCGGGGTCGAAGTCGACCTGCAGGGAGATCGGGCGCTGGTAGATCCGGCTGAGCACGTCGAGCAGTCGCTGTTCCTGCTGCTGCGACAGCGGCCCTGCCGCGGTGACGTGGGCCACGGAGCGTTCCCGTCGGGCCGCTGCGCGCTCCACGAGACCCTCGACGATCTCGTCCAGAGGGCGCCGGCGTGGCGCGCGAACTGCCTGCTCGAGCAGGCGGTGGGTCACCGGCCGGACGCGATCGCCGAGCACCGTGTCCAGCAGTTCCACGCGCCGCGCAGCCGGTGCCGTCTCATCAGCCAGTAACGTCGCCAGACGCGGTTGCGCAACCAGAATGCGACCGAATCGGAACAGCTCGTCTTCGACATCGTCGAGGCTTTCGTCCCGCTCGGCGACGGCGAGCAAGGCCTGCCAGGCCAGCTCCTCGAGCCCATCGACCAAATCCAGCGGCCGGGACCAGCGAGAGGCAACGACATCGCTGAGCATCCTAAGGGCGTTGCGGCTCACCTTGCCGCCGAACAAGGTCTCAGCCAGCTTTCGGCGGACCTCCGCGGGCACCGCGGGGTCGGCGAGATGCCGACGGACCGCTGGCTGCTCGCCGAGCACCGCTGCAACGGCACCCAGGTCGTCGCCCAAGCGATTGCGGTCCTGCACGCCAGCACCGGCGATCCGGCTCTCCAGCCGCTCCCGGGCGGCGGCCAACGCCGCTCTGCTGGCCGGCTGCATCAGCGCTTCCGCCGTCCGCTGGGTACCGAGACCGCCCCGTCAGTGGGGCCGCTTTCGGGAGCTTCTCGAGGAGCCGCCATACCCTGCAGCTCGTCGAGGAAGCGGTCCACCGTGCCAGCCCTCCGGGCGTCGTCAGCGAGCGACTCCCCGACAATACGACCAGCCAGCGTCACCGCCAGCTTGCCCAGCTCGCCACGCAGCTCACGGACGACTTGTTCACGTTGAGTGGCCAGCTGCTCTTCGCCGCGCTCGCGGATCCGCGCGACCTCCTGCTCGGCCTGTTGGCGCATCTCGTCCTTGATCTCCTGCGCATCGGCTCGGGCCGTCTCACGGATCTTGGCCGCCTCGACGCGCGCTTCGGCCAGCGCATCGGAGTAGCGAGCTTCGGCCTCAGCCAGCCGCTTGCTGGCCTGCTGGCTCTCCTCGATCTGCCGGCGAACCATCTCCTGGCGCTCATTCATCGCCCGCTTGAGCGGAGGGACGGCGTAGCGGTAGATGACCCCGAAGACCACGAGGAATATGACCAACTCGACGATGATGGTCCCGTTAGGAATCAGAAAATTGTTCTCACCGCCGCCGCCGGGGGCGGCAATGAACCCGCCGCCCCCGGGGGCGGCCAAGACCTCTGCTGACATCACGG
>JALZCN010000698.1 GCA_030863045.1 Actinomycetota bacterium
CGCTGCCGCCTGCACCGCGGCGTTGCTCCGGACGGGTGTCGAGGTGCGAGCGATCGTGGTGCTCGCCGCGGCCAGTCGTCACACCCAGTTGTACTTGTCAGGTAAGCGATACCTACCACAGCGTTGACCCTGCGACGCGCGGCGCCAAGCTCTGGCGACACCACTCCCGGCGGACTACCGTCCGGGCATCAGCATCGCTGGCCCGTTCGGGAGGAGGCGAGAAAGCCATGTTCCTGACGCCGGTGGTTGAGTGATCATCGCGGACGCTGCCGTCCCACCAAACCTAGTAACGATCACTGCAGTACCCCGGCGTCGCTGAAGTCCCTGCTGGACAACGCGAGGAGGTCGCCCTGTGAACATTGTCGTGAAGGGTCGTAACGTCGAGGTGCCCGATCACTACAGGGTGCACGTTACCGAGAAGCTCGCCCGCGTCGAACGGTATGATCAGAAGGCCGTTCGTTATGATGTCGAGCTGTTCCACGAGCGCAATCCCCGGCAGTCCAAGAGCTGCCAACGGGTGGAAATCACCGGTCGGTGCCGCGGGCAGGTAATCCGCGCAGAGGCGTGTGGCGCGGACTTCTACGCCGCGCTGGACGCAGCGGTAAGCAAGCTGGACAACCGGCTCCGCCGGGTAGCCGACCGCCACAAGGTGCACTACGGCCGTCGCCATCCCACCTCCGTCGCCGAGGCCACCGCGCCGCTGGCGGCCGTGCTGGCCCCCGCTCAAGACGCCCCGGCTGTCGGCGATGGGGCCCAGACCAATGGACAGCGCCGCCGGACGGGACTGTTGGACCGGCCCGACCACGAATTCGACTATGAGCTGCCCACCCAGCGAGACCAATCCCCGGATGCCCACGGGCCGGGTCGCATCGTCCGGCGTAAGCAGCACTCAGCCAAGCCCATGACCGTCGACGAGGCGCTCTACGAGATGGAGCTCGTGGGCCACGACTTCTACCTGTTCTCCGATGCCGACTCCGGAGTGCCCAGCGTGGTGTACCGCCGGCGGGGCTTTGACTATGGCGTGATCCAACTGGTCCAGGGCGTCTGAGCCGTCTGAAGGAACGGCGCCGCCGCTGTCTGGAAAACCATGATCGCCGGCTGGGTGCGGGCAACGACATCACACCTATCGTTCGCCGCACGCAGACGGCGATCATGGCGTTTGGGTGGCTAGCTCACCTGTGCTGATAACGCCCCGGTCGGCGCTGGCATACGATGGCGCGCAGACCGGCGGCCCACGGTGCCGCGCGGCATGCCACAGGCCGCCAAGCCGACGACCGCCCCGATACGAGTGCCCCGATACGAATGAGGTCTCCACGGTGGTCCTGTCCCGACTACTCCGCGCTGGCGAGCACAAGACGGTGCGCCGGTTGCGTGCCATCGCCGACCACATCAACGGCCTGGAGAGCGACGTCGCCGGCCTGTCCGACGCCGACCTGCGCGCCAAGACTGACGAGTTCCGCCGCCGTCACGGTGCCGGTGGCGCCGGCGCCGAATCACTGGACGACCTGCTGCCCGAGGCGTTCGCGGTGGTTCGCGAGGCCGCCAAGCGCACCCTGGGACAGCGGCATTTCGACGTCCAGTTGATGGGCGGTGCTGCGTTGCACCTGGGCAACGTCGCCGAGATGCGCACCGGTGAAGGCAAGACGCTGACCTCCGTGCTGCCCGCATACCTCAACGCGCTCGCCGGCAAGGGCGTGCACGTGGTTACGGTCAACGACTATCTCGCCAAGCGTGACTCGGAGTGGATGGGCCGGGTGCACCGGTTCCTCGGCTTGGAGGTCGGGGTAATCCTGTCTCAGATGAGTCCCGACGAACGGCGCGCCGCCTACCATGCCGACATCACCTACGGCACCAACAATGAGTTCGGTTTCGACTACCTGCGCGACAACATGGTCGAGTCTTTGCAGTACTGCGTCCAGCGCGGGCACAGCTATGCCATCGTCGACGAGGTCGACTCCATCCTCATCGACGAGGCACGCACGCCACTGATCATCTCTGGACCTGCCGATCAGTCTTCTCGTTGGTACGCCGAGTTCGCCCGGCTCGCCCCGATGCTCAAGCGGGACCAGCATTACGAGGTGGATGAACGCAAGCGCACCGTGGGTATCTCCGAGGCGGGAGTCGCGCTCGTTGAGGACCAGCTGGGCATTGAGAATCTGTACGAGGCGGCCAACACGCCATTGGTGGGGTACCTGAACAACGCGTTGAAGGCCAAGGAGCTGTATTCCAAGGACAAGGACTACATCGTCCGAAATGGCGAGGTCTTCATCGTCGACGAGTTCACCGGCCGGGTGCTGCACGGCCGGCGATACAACGAGGGCATGCACCAGGCCATCGAGGCCAAGGAGAAGGTGGAGATCAAGGCCGAGAACCAAACCCTGGCCACCATCACGATTCAGAACTATTTCCGGCTCTACGACAAGCTCGCCGGGATGACTGGTACCGCGCAGACCGAGGCCGCCGAGCTGCTCCAGATCTACAAGCTGGGCGTGGTGTCGATCCCCACCAACAAGCCGATGATCCGCAAGGACCACGGTGACCTGGTCTACAAGACCGAGGAGGCCAAGTTCGCCGCGGTGGTCCAGGACATCGCGCAGCGACACGCCAAGGGCCAGCCGATACTGGTCGGGACGGCGAGCGTCGAGCGTTCCGAGTACCTCTCCAAGGCGCTGGTGGCGGCCGGAATCCCGCATTCGGTGCTCAACGCCAAGCAGCACGAGAAGGAGGCGGTGATCGTCGCCGAGGCCGGCCGCAAGGGAACGGTCACCGTGTCCACCAACATGGCCGGTCGCGGCACCGACATCATGCTGGGCGGCAACCCGGAGTTCCTGGCCGACACCGCGCTGCGGAGCCGGGGGCTGGACCCGGTCGAGACTCCGCAGGAGTACGAGGCCGCGTGGGAAGGTGCGGTGCAGGCGGCCCGTGCGGAGGTCGACGCCGAGGCCAGGGAGGTCATCGCCGCGGGAGGACTGTATGTGCTAGGCACTGAGCGGCACGAGTCGCGGCGGATCGACAATCAGTTGCGCGGCCGCTCCGGGCGTCAGGGTGACCCCGGAGAATCCCGGTTCTACCTGTCGCTGCGCGATGAGCTGATGGTGCGGTTCAACGGCCCACTGGTCGAGTCCATCATGACCCGGCTGCGGATGGAGGACGATATCCCGATCGAGGCCAAGATGGTCACCAGGGCGATCCAGTCCGCCCAAACCCAGGTCGAGCAGCAGAACTTTGAGATACGCAAGAACGTCCTGAAGTACGACGAGGTCATGGATCTCCAGCGCAAGGTCATCTACGCCGAGCGCCGCCGGGTACTTGAGGGTGAGGACCTGCGGGAGCAGGTCGACAACATGATGACCGATGTGATCACCGCTTATATCGACGGCGCCACCGAGAACGGGTACGCCGAGGATTGGGACCTTGATCAGCTGTGGTCGGCGCTGAGAACGCTGTACCCGGTCGGCATCAAGTACGAGGACATCGCCGAGGACATCGGTGACCTCACCCGCGAAGCACTGCTGGCGGCCGTGCTCGAGGATGCGCGCGCCGCGTATTCCCGGCGCGAAGCAGAGCTCGAGCAGGTGGCAGGTCCCGGTGCGATGCGGGAGCTCGAGCGCCGCGTCGTGCTGTCGGTGCTGGACCGCAAATGGCGCGAGCATCTCTACGAGATGGACTACCTCAAGGAGGGCATTGGGCTGCGCGCGATGGCCCAGCGCGACCCGCTAGTGGAGTACAAGCGTGAGGGCTACGAGATGTTCAGCGGGTTACTCGAAGCGCTCAAGGAGGAGTCGGTCGGGTTCCTGTTCAACGTCCAAGTCCAAGTCGCCGAACCGGCGATCGTTCAGGATCCAGCGCAGGCGCCGGTTGCGCCCATGCCAGGCCGCCGGGCCGCCGAAGTTGACTCCGCGCCGGCCGGTTCGGCCCTGTCGCAACTCGACGGGCGGCAGGCCGATACCCCTGGCCTGCCCGCGGCGATGGCGGCACCCGTACGCGACAGCGGTGGTTTGGCACAGCCCGAGCCCCGGCCGTTGACCTACACCGGACCGGCCGAGGGTGGTGGCACCGAGGTGCGCAACGGTGGCAGCCGCGGTCGGGGAGCCGGCAACGGCGCCGGGGAGCCGGCCCGCAACGCCCCCTGCCCATGCGGTTCGGGAAAGAAGTACAAGCGCTGCCACGGAGCTCCCACCACCGCCCGTTCCTGACCCGCGCTCCCGGCGCGCGGTTTCCCCGAGTGTGGCCAACCGCATGGCTTCGCCTGCGCCGAGTGAGGTGCATGGATCAAGGGCGGTGAGGTCGACCTCGGCGGGTGGCCAGGTCTCCGGTGGTCAGCCGCAGTTGCAACGCGGTGCACTGCCACCGGCTGCCGGGGGTGTCCAGGTGCTTTTCGAAGCGGGCAGCCAGCGCGCGAACACCGGTGTTCAACGTCACGAGCGCGACCGCCTCCAGTGCCCCGGGAGCGTGCTGCTGGGCGACCACCTTATGCACCCGCGGTTTCAGATGCCCCGCCGTCGCCTGTAACGCCAGCAGGTATGTCAGCAGGTTTGGGGGTAGCACCGTGGACAGCTGTTGTGCCGGTCGCCGGCCGTCGAGGAGCTCCACCGCGGCCCGCAGCACCCGTTCGGCCAGGGCGAACGCTGCGGGATCGGTCGTGGGTGGTGTCGCGGGCGGGGACGGTTCAAGCACCGTCGCCGGGGCCGGAGACGGCAGGACGTCCACCAGCCGGCGCAGCACCGGCCGGTGCGGTCGCTGTGGATGTGGCTCGGCGATGCTGGTGGTCAACGAACCCTCCTCGTCTTCCAAAGCCACGCGGGTTGCGCGCGGCCGGTAGACGGCGGGGCCGAAGACGCCGTGGCAGCGGTGCATGGCAGTGGCGCCAGGAACCGTGGGCGCCGGATCGGAGGAGGGGCAACGATCCGGTGCCGGGGAGTATGCATGATCTGGCGCAGCGTTGTCCCCGGCTCTCGCCGGACTGGGTGGCAATCTGCACACGACCGGCTTATTCCGGTATTTATTGCCGCCTTGCTGCCCTCTGCCCGCGCCCAGCGGCGCCCACGCCACCCCCAGCGCGCTGGCGAGCCCATTCGAAACACACCACGGCGGCCGCGCAGGCGACGTTGAGTGATTCGACGTTGCCTGCCATCGGGATGCTGACCCAACCGGTGAGCTGCGCGGCGACGGCCGGGGAGACTCCAGTGTTCTCGTTGCCCAGTACGTAGACCACCCGGGACGGCGGTGGATCGTCGAACAGTGAGGCGGCACCCGGGGCCGAACCGGACAGCCCGAGCACCGTGAACCCGGCCGCGCCCAGTGCAGCGCAGGCCTGCTCCGCGGTGGCGCTGCGCACCACCGGGGCGTGGAAGGCCACCCCCGCAGAAGCTTTGATCACCAACGGATCGACTGCCGGCACCCCGCGGCGGGGCAGCACCACGCCGTCGATCCCGGCGGCGGTTGCGGTGCGCAGGATCATACCGACGTTCGCCGGATTGGTGATCGCGTCGAGTACCAGCACCGCGGCCTGGCCACCCAGCTGACTCAGCGCGCCATCCAGAGGGCGCATCCTGGGCGCCACCACGTCAGCCAGCACGCCCTGGTCGTGCCGGCCGTTGCCGGCGAGTACCTT
>JALZCN010000003.1 GCA_030863045.1 Actinomycetota bacterium
GCAACGAGTGGTTGTTCACCGAGGCTTGGGGAGTTGACGTCGCAGTGTCGACTCCGCGGATGCTCGCCGCGATGGTGGAAGAAGCGGTCTCCGTCGGGGACCTGGTGCGGTTGATGACCCTCCGGCAAGGGCAGGCGAACCTGGTGGAGGTCACGCTACCGGCCGACACCCCGCTGGCCGGACGGCCGGTACGGCAGCTTCAGCTGCCCGCCGACGCCGCGCTGGTCACGATCCTCCGTGGCGGCCGAGTGATCGTCCCGCAGGGCGACGATCCGTTGGAGGGTGGCGACGAGTTGCTCTTCGTTGCTACCGCGGAGGTGGAGCCCGACGTGCGCGCGGCGCTAGACCGCAGCCGGATCTGATCGGCCTACCCGGACAGCGCGGCGGATCGCCCAGATGGTGACCAGGGCAGCAACTGCAGACAGTGGCAGGCCCATCACCAGCCGGGCCACGCCGAGCCAACTGGCCTCCTCGGCCTGGTAAAGGTAATGCTGCACCCCGAATCGAGCCAGCAGGAACACCGCCCAGACCGTGGTTGCCACGTCGAAGGCGAAGCGGACCCGACGGTCAGTGCGCCAACCGAACCCGGAACCGTTGAGCACCGACCACAGCACCCCCACCAGCGGGCGGCGCACCACCACCGAGAACGCCAACACCACCCCGGCGACCAGGCTGTACCAGATGCCGTACAGGTAGAAGCCCCGTGCCTCGCCGGTACGGTAGGCGATGAAGGCGCAGACGGCCACGATGAGGACTCCGGATACCGCGGGCTGGAGAGGTTCGCGGCGGATTAGCCGCCACACTCCCACCGCTACCGCGACGGCCAACGATGCCCAGATCGCCGGTTGCAGGCCGGCCAGCGGATTCACCGCAACGAACACCACCACCGGTACCGCTGACGACACCAGGCCCCCGACGCCCCCCATCTGCTCCAGGAGGGTGGGGGTGGGGGCGCGCTGCTCGGCGTGCGCTGGGGTCTCTGGTGAAGGCTGACTCATGAACTCCGCTGCAGCTCATAGACGGGGTTGTACAGTACCTTGCGACCGTCCCGGACGGCGATCCGCCCAGACGCCTTCACGGTGCGCCCAGGTTCGATACCGGGGATCTGACGTCGCCCCAGCCACACCAGCGTGATGCCCTCAGAGCCGTCGAACAGCTCGGCCTCCAGGGTAACCGTCGCTGCCCGGGGACAGTGCTCCACACTGCGCAACCGGCCCAGGACAGTGACAGCTTCACCACAGCTGCATTCGCTGGCCCGCCGCGCACCGGACAGTTCAACACGGCGGGACAGATCTTCGGCGTCCAATTCGGAAGCATCGCTGGTCAGCTGGCGGACCAGGCGTCGCCAGTAGCCGGGAGCCGCACCGGTCATGTCGATCTCCGACTGCGATCGAGGGTACCCCGACGGACCCGCTCGACCACCAGAGTAACCCGATGCCCTGCCGATTCCCGCACAACCACGGCCGCCTATCGCCCAACGGTGGTTGCGCCCATTGCCGGCTCAGCCCCGTTGTGGGGATCAGCCTCTTTGTTTGGATCAGCTCTGCACCGCGGCAACCTGTTCGAGCTGTTCTGCGAGCGGCCCGGGCAGCTGCAGCGGCAACGGGCTGCGTACCGGCAGCGGGTCTGGACCGCGCACCACCACCGTCTGCCGGACGACGTCACGGAGCAGAACTGTGCGAGCCTCGGCGTGTTCGGCAGACCCGGCCGCGACGCCACGCAACATCCACCGGGGCCCGTCCACCGCCAGGAATCGGAGCGTCCCCTGCTCGGTCACCGCCTCGATCTCCTCGCCCCATTCGCCAGTCTCGCGCCCGACCGACGCACCATCGGCTCGCAGCCGGGCCACCAGCTCGGTGGCGACCTCGCGCCACAATCCGCCGGTGCGCGGGGCAGCGAAGGCGGTGATCGTGATCTGGCCGAGCCCGGTCATCAGGTGCACTGCCCGGACCGGACCGGACCGGTCGACCTCGACCTGCAATTGGGCACCCTCGGGTACCGGCAGCCGCAACGATCCGAGATCCAGCCTGGCCCACCCGTCGTCGGGCGCCTCGGCGACGTCGTAGGGCCCGAGCGGCGGCGCCTGAGTGTCTTCGTCGGGCTGTTGCGGCTCGGCCTCGGGTTGGGCCTTGATTTTGGCCCTCGCTTCGGCTCTGGTGCGACGTCGGAACACTGCTCAGCACTCTCCCTGCTGTCTGATCTCGCGCTGCGGTTCGAGCCTGCACTGCCGCCCGAGCCCGGTGGAACCGTAACCGCCCGTCCCACGGGACGAGCCCGGGAGCGCGGTCACCTCGCGAAACGCCGCACGCTCCACCCGCTGCACGACAAGTTGCGCGATGCGATCCATTCTGCGCAGTGCCACCGGCTCCCGCAGGTCGTGGTTGACCAGGCAGACCTGTAGCTCTCCGCGATATCCGGCGTCGATCGTGCCGGGCGCGTTGACCACACCCAGCCCTGCCTTCGCCGCAAGCCCGGAACGGGGGAGGACGAACGCCGCGTAGCCGGCGGGCAATGCAATCGCAATACCGGTCCCCACCACGGCCCGCTCACCAGGGGCCAGCACCAAATCTCGGGTAGTGACCAGATCGGCTCCCGCGTCGTCGGCGTGGGAGTATCGGGGCACCGGCACGTCCGGGTCCAACCGGATCAGCAGGACCTCGAGTGGAAACGTCTCGCCGGGGCAC
>JALZCN010000021.1 GCA_030863045.1 Actinomycetota bacterium
CAGCTGCCCGGACACGAGCCGATAGAAGAGTTGCCGAAGGGTGACGGGGATGTCGTAGGCCCGCACGATGTCGGCGGCGCGGGCCAGGATCGGACCCCAGTTCAGGCGGGTCACCGCGCATCACCACCGCATCGGCGTCGGCGTCGGCGGCGCCCGGCGCGTATCACGGCATCGGGCAAGGTCCCCACCAGGCCACAGGCCTTGAGGTGGCGCCAGGCGTCAAGCCAAGAATCCAGCCGGCGTTTGGTGATCGGGTCCTCGGGATAAGGTCCTGTCCCGTGGATCATGGGACGGGGTCGCGGAGCCAGATTCTGATCGAGGCGACGTCGACGGTGCCGGCGAAGATGTATTCGCGTTTGTCGTAGCGAGTTGCCACGGCGCGGAACTGTTTGAGCTTGTTGATGCAGCGCTCGACGACGTTGCGGTCCTTGTAGGCGTCGGGGTCAAACTTCGGTGGTCGCCCGCCCAGACTGCCTCGGCGGGCGCGGTGGGCCTGTTGGTCGACCCGTTCGGGAATAGTGGTCTTGATTCGGCGTCGGCGCAGGTGAGCGCGGAGGGGCCGGTGGGAGTAGGCCTTGTCGGCGAGTACCCGGTCGGGTCGGCTGCGGGGTCGACCGCGGCCGCGGCGCTGGATTCGGATGCCAGTCATCACCGGCTCGAAGGCCACCGCGTCATGGCGTTGGCCGGGGGTGATGACCCGTGAGATCGGCCGGGCGCGAGCGTCGGCGGCCAGGTGAATCTTGGTGGTCAACCCGCCGCGGGAGCGCCCCAACGCCTCCCGGTCGGTGGGGGACGGCGATTGCTTGTCATTCGACCCAGCCCCCTGTATCCGCCTCGGTGTTCGAGACGTCCTCCGAGACCAGGTGAGGCGGCGGCGCGTGGCGGGCGCCGGCGGCGTGCTGGTGAGCGCGGACCACCGTGGAGTCCACCCCCACCGACCACTCGGGTCCGTGGTCGGTCGCGGTGTGCTGATCAGCACCACGACGCAGCTCGTCGAGGATTCTGGCCCAGGTCCCATCAGCAGACCAGCGGCGATGCCGGTGGTAGATGGTCTTCCAGCGCCCGTAGTCGCTGGGCAGATCTCGCCAGGGCGAGCTGGTGCGGCTTCGCCACAGCACCCCGTTGATCACCGCTCGGTGATCAACCCACCGCCCACCCCGGCGCGGTGTCTGGTCGGGCAACAACGGCTCCAACCGCGCCCACTCGTCCTCAGTCAAGTCATGACGATCGTGCACCGAGACGATCTACCGCATCCCACTCAAAAGATCCACGGGACACGCTCTAGTCGGGGCTTGCGGCGCTGTCCAGGTCGACAGGGGGTGCGTCGGGCACCCGCAACGCCTCGGGGACCCGCTCCTTGGCCGCACCGCGGAATGTGAATCGAGCGTCCTCGCTCGGACCTTCACCGTCCCAGTTCTCGACATCGACGAGGACGATCTGCCCGGCCTCGACCTCGCCGAACAAAATCTTCTCCGACAACTGGTCTTCGATCTCGCGCTGGATGGTCCGGCGCAGCGGCCGGGCTCCGAGCACCAAGTCGAATCCCCGCTTGGCCAGCAACTTCTTGGCCATGGTGGTCAGCTCCAACGCCATGTCCTTGTTGCGCAGCTGGACCTCGACCCGGGCGATCATCAGGTCCACCATCGTCATGATCTCTTCCTCGGTGAGCTGGTGGAAGACGATGGTGTCATCGATCCGGTTGAGGAACTCCGGGCGGAAGTGCTTCTTGACCTCGTCGTTGACCTTGCTCTTCATCCGCTCGTAGGTCGAGGCCTCGTCATTGCTCGACGAGAAGCCCAAGCCCACCGCCTTGGAGATGTCCGAGGTGCCGAGGTTGGTGGTAAAGATGATCACAGTGTTCTTGAAGTCCACCGTGCGACCCTGACCGTCGGTCAACCGGCCGTCCTCCAGCACCTGCAGCAGGGTGTTGTACACCTCCTGGTGCGCCTTCTCGATCTCATCGAAGAGCACCACCGAGAACGGCTTGCGACGGACCTTCTCAGTGAGCTGGCCACCTTCCTCGTAACCCACGTATCCGGGAGGGGCGCCGAAGAGTCGGGATGCGGTGTAGCGGTCGTGGAACTCACCCATGTCGATCTGGATGAGCGCGTCGTCGTCACCGAACAGGAACTCCGCCAGCGCCTTGGACAGCTCGGTCTTACCCACGCCGGACGGTCCGGCGAAGATGAACGAACCTGAGGGCCGCCTGGGATCCTTCAGGCCCGCCCGGGTCCGGCGGATCGCCTTGGACACCGCCTTAACCGCCTCATGCTGGCCGATGATCCGCTTGTGCAGCTCATCTTCCATGCGCAGCAGCCGGGTGGTCTCCTCCTCGGTGAGCTTGAACACCGGGATACCGGTCCAGTTGGCCAGCACCTCAGCGATCTGCTCGTCATCAACCTCGGCGACCACGTCGAGGTCCCCGGCCTTCCACTGCTTCTCCCGCTCGGACTTCTTGATTAACAACTGCTTCTCGGTGTCGCGAAGCTTCGCGGCACGTTCGAAGTCCTGCGCGTCGATGGCCGATTCCTTGTCCCGGCGCACCGCGGCGATCTTCTCGTCGAACTCGCGCAGGTCCGGCGGCGCGGTCATCCGGCGGATCCGCATCCGGGCGCCGGCCTCGTCGATCAGGTCGATTGCCTTGTCCGGCAGGAACCGGTCGTTGATGTAGCGGTCGGCCAGCGTTGCGGCCGACACCAGCGCACTGTCGGTGATGGACACCCGGTGGTGCGCCTCGTAGCGGTCCCGCAGGCCCTTGAGGATCTCGATGGTGTGGTCGATGGTCGGCTCTTGGACCTGGATCGGCTGGAACCGGCGCTCCAGCGCAGGGTCCTTCTCGACGTACTTGCGGTACTCATCCAGCGTGGTCGCGCCGATGGTCTGCAGCTCACCGCGGGCCAGCATCGGCTTGAGGATCGACGCGGCGTCGATCGCGCCTTCCGCGGCACCCGCTCCGACCAGGGTGTGCATCTCGTCGATGAACAGGATGATGTCGCCGCGGGTGCGGATCTCCTTGAGCACCTTCTTCAGGCGCTCCTCGAAGTCACCGCGGTACCGCGAGCCCGCCACCAGCGAGCCCAGGTCCAAGGTGTAGAGCTGCTTGTCCTTGAGCGTCTCGGGCACCTCGCCCTTGACGATGTTCTGCGCAAGCCCCTCGACGACGGCGGTCTTGCCCACACCGGCCTCGCCGATGAGCACCGGGTTGTTCTTGGTGCGGCGGGACAGCACCTGCATGACCCGCTCGATCTCCTTGCCGCGCCCGATCACTGGGTCCAGCTTGCCCTCCCGGGCGCTGGCGGTGAGGTTGCGACCGAACTGGTCGAGCACCAACGAGGACGACGGGGTGCCTTCACCCCGGCCCGAGCCGGACTCCGCGGGCTCCTTGCCCTGGTAGCCCGACAGCAGCTGCAGCACCTGCTGGCGCACCCGGTTGAGGTCGGCGCCGAGCTTGACCAGCACCTGCGCGGCCACGCCCTCGCCCTCACGGATGAGGCCGAGCAGGATGTGCTCGGTGCCGATGTAGTTGTGCCCGAGCTGCAGCGCTTCACGCAGCGACAGCTCCAACACCTTCTTGGCGCGAGGGGTGAACGGGATGTGTCCTGACGGTGCCTGCTGGCCCTGGCCGATGATCTCCTCGACCTGCTGGCGCACCCCTTCCAGGGCGATACCCAGCGATTCGAGGGCCTTGGCAGCGACACCCTCACCCTCGTGGATCAGACCCAGCAGGATGTGCTCGGTGCCGATGTAGTTGTGGTTGAGCATCCTGGCCTCTTCCTGGGCCAGCACAACCACCCGCCGCGCGCGGTCGGTGAACCTTTCAAACATGGTGCACTCCTGACTGCTGCGCCATTGCGGCGCAACCGGTACTGGGTCAGACAGTCCGTGCCGTCACTGTAGCTCCCCTGACGGTCATGCCGCTGCCGAACTGCTACCCGAACTACTGCTGCAACGCGCTATCACCGGTCAGGATTCCGGAGTGTCGCCGCAGCGTGTTGCATGTCCGCTCAGGGTGAACGAGACCTCGCTCGGGTGGTGTCGCTGAATGGGTGATGCTCGACGCAAATCCGACTGCTAGGTTTGCTCGTCATTAGGTAAGGCAATCCTGGCTGGAGACACGACCGGGGTTACGATCGCAGAGGAGAGCTGTGCCGCACGCCGCGGTGCCTATCGGGGGGCCAGCAGAAGTGATCGACCGGCACTGGACGCACCCATTAGTCGCGTCGGTGGCGACAGCGGACCGAGCCGTGACGTTGCTGTCTTTCCAAACCATGGACGTTGCCAGCGCCCGGTGGATCACGTGTGACCACGTCCTTTCCAACCCATCATTTTTCATGCAGTGGCGGATCACGGCCGCGCAACGGCTCGCCGAGCGGCACCCCGGTCTCCTCGAAGACTTCACCGCCGTACCTGAAAAGACCACCGCTGGCTACGTCATGCAGTGGTACCTGGTCATCCCGACCTACCTGGGCGCCGTGCTGTTCCACTCCGCCCGCCGGGTGCCGTCATTGGCCCCGCAGCAGCTCGGTTTCCGGCTCGATCCTTCGGCGGAGCGTGAGCTGCAGGAGGTGGCGCTGCGGCCGGGCCGGTTCTGGTGCCTGCCCGATGATCCCGACGCCGAGCATCCCGACGCCATCCCGGTGCCGGACGAGGCGGCGCTGGGCGCCGTTCTGCGCCGTGAGGTGATCGCGCACGCCACCCGTTTCCTCGCGGTATACGACCCCCAGGTGCGCTTCGGGCGCCGAACCCAGTGGGCCACCGTGACCGACGTGCTGGACAGCGGTCTGTTGCTGGCAGGACGCTCATTCGGGTCACCGCAGGCCGGCGCGGCCGATGCCCGGCTGGTGCTCGCTGGCGGTGAGAAACCACTCACCTCGCCGTCCACGATCTGCGTGGTGACCGATGAGCGCGGGCGCACGCACTGGACTCGTCGGCGCGGTTCATGCTGCTTTCTCTACGCGCTGCCCGGTATAGAGCGTCCGTGCGCCAGCTGCCCGCGGGTCAGCGAGGCTGAAAGGGTCCGGATCTTCAGCACGCTCCACCGAGCCTGAGACGGTCTCAGTCACGCTCAATCGAGTTTTCGGGCTCAATCCGGCAACACACTCAATCAGGTCGCCCCATGCTCAATCGTGCAGTTTGGCGAACTGATGAACCGCGGATGGAACCTGCACGATTATCGTGTTGCGGGCAACCTGTTCGCGAGGATGTTGATGCTCTGGTGCCCCGCTACCCGTTGATGCTTCGACGAAGGGAGCCGCGAAGATGGCGATCCTGGTTAAGGGATTCGCGGGCAAGCCCACGCATGCGCCGCTGACCGACATCGGTATCGGTGCCTACACCGCTGGGTAGCGATGCTCGTTGCCGGTGCAGCCGGGTTCCAGGAAGCCGCGATGGCCACCGCTTCGGTGCTCACGATAGCGGTCGGCCTCATCGCGGCCATACCGACCATCATCACCGGCTTGGTGGACTTGTTCGGCATTCCCGCGGACTCCCCCGCCCGCACCCTCGGCTGGTGGCACCTGACCGTGATGGCCGGCGCGACCGGCATGTTCGCCGGAACGTTCCGGTTGCAGTTAGCCGGCTACTCCGACGGCAACGTCATCACGTCGGCTTTGACGTTCGGTCTCATCTCTTGGGTACTACTCGTCCTCGGTGGTTACCTCGGCGGAGCGCTCACCTACGTCTACGGAGTTCGAGTGCTCAACAAGCCCGACGCTGCCGTGGCGGATGCAGTCATTCCCGGTTGCGCCGACCATAGCTAAGCTCTGCAGACCAAGCTGAGAGCAGGGCAGCTCAAACTGCAGGTAGTCAAAGTGGTGTAACGGGGCTACAACACACCGGTGCCGCCCTATCCGAGCGGCACCGGGGTCTGGTCACGTTAGTTTCCCTTGTGGTAAGCATCCAACACCTCAGCCGGGATACGGCCACGGTCTGAGACGTTGTAACCGTTCTTGCGGGCCCACTCGCGGATCGCAGCGTTCTGCTCGCGGTCAACAGATGCCCTACCACCGCCACTTGCTCGACGAGCCGGGCTGGCGGCCTTGCGGCGCCCGCCCGCCTTGCGAGCGTTGCTGACATAGTCTGCTAGTGAGTCACGCAGCTTGCCCGCGTTACCCGCGGAGAGATCAATCTCGTAAGCCACGCCGTCGATACCAAACTCAACGGTCTCTTCGGCAGTACCCCCGTCGAGGTCATCGACCAAGGTTACGGTGACCTTCTGCGCCATGCGCGTCGTCCTCCTCGGGACGTGATGGACGGAGCCATCGCACGACGACTCCACAACGACAACGAGTAGGTTAGCCTATTTACGGGCCGATAGCGAAATCACCCCACCGTCGAGTCCGTTCATTGTGGCCGGACCAGCGGAAACAGGATAGTCTCACGTATACCCGAACCGGTGAGCGCCATGAGCAACCGGTCGATCCCCATTCCCATGCCACCGCTTGGTGGCATTCCGTACTCCATCGCGTCGAGGAAGTCCTCGTCGAGCGGCATCGCCTCGTCATCACCGGCCGCGGTGAGTGCTGCCTGCATCTGGAAACGCTCCCGTTGCACGATCGGGTCGACCAGCTCCGAGTAGGCCGTGGCCGACTCAACGGACCGGATGTAGAGATCCCATTTCTCGACCAAACCCGCGGTACTGCGGTGCTCTCGGGTCAGCGGGGAGGTGTCCACCGGGAAGTCTCTCACGAAGGTCGGAACGTGCAGGTCGGGTACTACGAGGTGCTCGAACAACTCCTCGACCAGCTTTCCGGGTAACCAGCCAGGATGCACTGCAAGGCCCACTTGCTCGGCGTGGCGTACTAAGTCGGTGCGGCGCGTCGCGGGGCTGATCTGTTCACCAAGTGCCTTGGAGACAGCGTCGAACAGGCTGATCTGCGCCCATTCACCACCGATGTCGTACTCGCTGCCATCGGCAAGTCGTAGTGTGGTGGATCCGAACACATCACGGGCTGCCGTCTGGTACAGCGACCGGGTCAGCTGCGCCATCCCGTTGTAGTCGGTGTAGGCCTGGTACACCTCTAGCATGGTGAACTCTGGCGAGTGCGTGGAGTCTGCGCCCTCGTTGCGGAACACCCGGTTGAGCTCGAAGACGCGTTCCATGCCGCCAACCACACAACGCTTTAGGTACAGCTCGGGGGCGATCCGCAGGTACAGGTCGATGTCAAGAGCGTTGGAGTGCGTCACAAACGGTCGGGCCGCGGCGCCACCATGCAGCATCTGCAACATCGGTGTCTCAACCTCTATGAAGTCGAGGGAATGCAACATCTCGCGAACCGATCGAACTACGTCGGTGCGCACCCGGGCAGTGCGCCGGGCGGCATCGCGGACGATGAGATCGAGATAACGATGCCGGACCCGCGTTTCCTCGGCCAGATCCTTATGCGCGATCGGGAGTGGCCGTAAGGCCTTGGCCGCCATCTGCCACTCCCGGGCTTGCACCGACAGCTCTCCGCGGCGTGAGGTCACCACCTCTCCCACCACGGACACGTGATCCCCGAGATCGACATCGGCCTTCCAGGCTGCGAGCCGTTCGGCGCCCACACCCGCCAGGCTGAGCATGGCCTGCAGTTCCGTCCCGTCGCCCTCGCGCAGCGTGGCGAAGCACAGCTTGCCGGTGTTGCGCAAGAAGATCACCCGGCCGGTCACGGCGACCTGCTCGCCGGTGACCGTATCCGGGGGCAGCCCGACATAGGCGTCCCGGATCTCTCGCAGGGTTCGGGTGCGCGGCACTTCGACGGGATACGGATCCGTGCCGGTGGCCAGCATCCGCTCCCGCTTGTGCCGGCGCACCTTCATCTGGTCCGGAAGGTCGTCGCCGGCGGGAGGTGGCTGGGTCGTCACTCTGGACAACCTAGTGATCCGCTCGGCGCGGGTTCCGCACCGGTACCGTCGGTGTCGGGGACGACCCGGAGGTCCGCTGGGCGGCGGTTATGGCTTGCGGGGGATGGCGGGATCAGGTGATGTTGCGTTCGAAGACCATCCGCAGCCCACGCAGGGTGAGGTGCGGCGCGTGGTGGGTGATGGTCTGGGACTCGGCGATCAGCAGTGGCGCCAGGCCGCCGGTGGCGACCACCGCGACATCGTCCTCGGCGCCCGGGGCCAACTCTGCGGCGATCCGCTGGACCAGCCCGTCCACCTGCCCGGCGAAGCCGAACAGCAATCCGGACTGCAGGGCTTCCACGGTGCTCTTGCCGATCACCGATCGAGGCCGGACCAGCTGCACCTTCACCAGTTGAGCGGCTCGGGTAGCGAGCGCATCGATGGAGATCTCGATGCCCGGAGCCAGCGCGCCGCCGAGGAATTCGCCGCGTGCACTGACCACGTCGAAGTTGGTGGAGGTACCGAAATCCACCACGATCGCCGGGCCGCCGTAGAGGGTGTAGGTAGCCAGCGTGTTGACGATCCGATCGGCACCCAGCTCACGCGGGTTGTCGTAGAGCAGCGGCACTCCGGTGCGCACCCCGGGTTCCACGATCACCCGCGGCAGCTGCGGCCAGTACCGGTCCACCATCACTCGCAGCTCACGCAACAACGCGGGCACGGTGGACAACGCAGCGATTCCGGTGATCTTGCCGGAATACTCACCGAGTAGCCCACGCACGGTCAGAGCCATCTCGTCGGCGGTCATCCTGGCGTCGGTGCGCATCCGCCAGTCATGGAGCAGTGGGGAGTCCTCGTGCGTGCCGTCGAACAGCCCGAGGACGATATTGGTGTTACCGATGTCTACGGCGAGCAACACTCGCTGACCCCCATCAAGCGCTCACCGGCAGGGGCATGACCGGGGTCGCTGCCCTGGTGCAGGATTCGATTGTTGGCGTCGACGAAGACCACCCGGGGTCGGTAGTGCCGCGACTCGGCGTCGTCCATCGTGCCCGCGTTGTTGCGTGAGCTGCGAGTGATGGTG
>JALZCN010000060.1 GCA_030863045.1 Actinomycetota bacterium
GCCCCAGAACACTGCCGGCATCAGATCCAGCTAACCGGACGACCTCGGACGCGGAGGCCACGAGACCTACCAGCACCAGGGCGAGGCCGGCGGTGAGCAGGACCGCCAGGCCCCACAGTCCGGCCACCAAGCCGGGCCGCACCCAGGCGGGTGCCTGCCCCAGCGCCGCGGGCAGCAACCCGCAGGGCCGGGCCAGACCAACGCCCGCGGCGATCCCGGCGATCAGCGCGCAGCCGACGGCGGCCTGCGCAGGATCCGCGGTGACCGTTGCTGGGGTAGCGACGAGCGCCAGCACGGCACCCAGAACGCCGTGGATGCCGGCGATCGTCCCGGCCACCCAGCCGGCGCCGGCGGGCTGGTGGATCCCGGAACGGTTCACCACCCCAGCCGCGCCGCGGGCCACCAGCGCACCGAGAAGCAGGGTGGGCAGCAGCGGCAACACGCCGAGCGGAGCACCGTCGATGGTCAGGGGGACGTGGTGTGCGGCCAACCAGCCCGCCGCTCCGGTACGAGCAACCCACGCCACCGAGGTGGCTGCCCCACTGGCTGCGGCGAGCGCAGCAAGCACTGCAAGGGCGGCCAGGTAGCTGGCGACGGCAGTTAAGCAGGCGGCGCCGATCGTCGCACCCCAACGGGGGTGGGCGCCGTCACCCGCTAGGCCACGAGACACCGGCGACACCAGGAGGCTCACGGTCCTCACCCTCGCAGCCGGACGGCGACCTCCCGGTGATCACCAGAGCGACGCGCCCCCGTTGTAAGCCGAATGGAGTACGGCACGCCGGGTCAGGATAGTGACTCCATGATCTTGCGCATCAGCTCGGCGGTGTCGCTGGGTGTCTTACCGACCTGGACACCAGCTGCCTCCAGGGCTTCTTTCTTGGCGGCGGCGGTGCCAGAGGAACCCGAGACAATGGCACCGGCATGGCCCATGGTCTTACCTTCAGGCGCGGTGAAACCGGCGACATAACCGATGACCGGTTTGGTGATGTAAGCTTTGATGTAATCGGCGGCGCGCTCTTCAGCGTCCCCGCCGATCTCACCGATCATCACGATCGCCGCAGTATCGGGATCGTTTTCGAAGGCCTGTAGCGCGTCGATATGAGTGGTGCCGATAACCGGGTCACCACCGATTCCCACGCACGTGGAAAAGCCGATATCGCGCAGCTCGAACATCATCTGGTAAGTCAGGGTGCCGGATTTCGACACCAGCCCGATCTTCCCCGGGCCGGTGATGTCAGCGGGGATGATGCCCGCGTTGGAGGCGCCGGGGCTGATCACTCCAGGGCAGTTCGGGCCGAGGATGCGGGTCCGCACCAGATTCGTCGCCAGCCCGGTCGCGCCGGCGTGTGCGCAGAAGGCGGCGGCGTCCTGTACCGGGATCCCCTCAGTGATCACCACGGTCAGCCCGATGCCGGCATTGATCGCCTCGATGACTGCGGCCTTGGCGAAACGGGGCGGGACGAAGATCACACTCACGTCGGCTCCGGTGGCGGCCATCGACTCAATCACCGAGCCGAACACGGGCAGCGACGCGCCCCGGAAGTCGACGGTCTGGCCGCCCTTGCCCGGGGTGACCCCGCCGACGACCTGGCTGCCCGCGTCGAGCATCCGCTGTGTGTGCCTGCGGCCCTCAGCGCCGGTCATTCCCTGGACGATGATCCTTGAGTCCTTGGTCAGGAAGATTGCCACCGGTCAGACCCCCTTGGTGCCGGTCAGGGCGGCCAGCTCGGCGGCTTTGTCCGCTGCGGCGTCCATCGTGTCGACCATCGTGACCAGCGGGTGGCACGCTTGCGCGAGAATCCGGCGGCCCTCGGCGACGTTGTTGCCATCCAGCCGGACCACCAGCGGCTTGGTCGCGGCATCGCCCAGGATGTTCAGCGCCTGCACGATGCCGGTGGCCACCTGGTCGCAGGCGGTGATCCCGCCGAAGACGTTGACGAACACCGAACGCACGTCCGAATCCCCGAGGACGATGTCCAGTCCGTCGGCCATCACCTGCGCGTTGGCACCGCCGCCGATGTCGAGGAAGTTGGCGGGCTTCATCCCGCCATACGCCTGACCGGCGTAGGCGACGACGTCCAGAGTAGACATGACCAGTCCCGCGCCATTGCCGATGATGCCGACCTGCCCGTCGAGCTTGACGTAGTTGAGGTTGCGATCCTTAGCCCTGGCCTCGCGCGGATCCTGCCCCGCCGGGTCGGCCAGCGCAGCATGGCCGGGGTGGCGGAAGGCCGCGTTGTCGTCCAGCGTCACCTTGCCGTCCAACGCGATGATCGCGCCCTGCGGGTCGCGGATGAGTGGGTTGACCTCCACGAGAGTCGCGTCCTCGGCGACGAAGACATCCCACAGCTTCACCGCGGTGTCGGCCACCGCCTGCTCCACCTCCGCCGGGAAGGCAGCGGCCCGGACGATCTGGGTGGCCTTCGCGGCGTCGACACCGGAAATCGGGTCCACCGGCACCTTGGCCAGCGCCTCGGGTGTCGTCGCGGCGACCTCCTCGATGTCCATCCCGCCCTGCACGCTGGCCATCGCAAGGAAGGTGCGGTTGGTGCGGTCAAGCAGGAAGGACAGGTAGTACTCCTCGACGATGTCCGCAGCGGAGGTGACCAGCACCCGGTGCACGGTGTGGCCTTTGATGTCCATGCCCAGGATCGCTGCCGCCTTGCGCTGCGCCTCCTCCGGCGTGTGGGCCAGCTGCACACCACCGGCCTTGCCCCGGCCACCGGTCTTCACCTGGGCCTTGACGACGACGGTGCCACCGAGTTCGGCAGCTGCGGCACCGGCCTGCGCGCGGGTGGTGGCGACTCGGCCGGGCAGGACCGGGACGCCGTGGGCGTGGAACAAATCCTTGGCCTGGTA
Source organism: Actinomycetota bacterium (assembly GCA_030863045.1). Lineage (GTDB taxonomy): Bacteria > Actinomycetota > Actinomycetes > Mycobacteriales > Pseudonocardiaceae. The sequence continues at coordinate 2,860 of JALZCN010000060.1, forward strand.
TTCGTACAGATCCACCCGGCGACCCTATCCAGGCACTGCTGGCGATGCCCCACGGGCAGGAGTGACTGTGATCACTCCATTGGGATCACTCCACCGCAGCGGCGGTCACCGCGTCGCGCAACCAGTCGACGATCTCATGCGTGGTGGCGCCCGGGGTGAAGACCTTGGCCACCCCGAGCTTGGCGAGCTGGGGGATGTCCTCGTCGGGGATGATGCCGCCACCGAAGACCAGCACGTCCGTGGCCCCCTTGCGCTCCAGCAGCTCGACGACCCGGGCGAACAGGGTCATATGGGCACCGGACAGCACCGAGAGCCCTACCGCGTCGGCATCCTCCTGCAGCGCCGTGTCCACGATCTGCTCCGGAGTCTGGTGCAGACCGGTGTAGACCACCTCCATGCCGGCGTCGCGCAAGGCCCGAGCCACGACCTTGGCGCCACGGTCGTGCCCGTCGAGCCCTGGTTTGGCGATCACCACCCGGATACGCGCGCTCATGGGACCAAGGGTAGTCGGGTACGGGCGCCCGACAGTGCCTGGAACGCTCGGAAGCGCGTGGACACTTATGGTG
>JALZCN010000062.1 GCA_030863045.1 Actinomycetota bacterium
CGCTGCCAGGATGTCGCAACACCCGCCCACCCCCCGTCCTCGGCTTTGCGCTATCGAACTACCCCCTTGCGGCGGTCGCTACACACGCCATCACGGCGACAAGGCCTGGCGGTGGTTGCCATTGGACGCGTCCTGACCTCAACTAACGGGTCGTAGTGCAGGGGGTCGACCGACCACTATGGATCCTCAGACACCGAGGATGGCACCAAACACCACCGTGCGATGCACGCGGTACCTCCCCAGCGACCGGCGAGGTTCGGCTGAATGCCTGCATTCAGCATCTCGACGACCGCCGCGGCGTGCGTTGGCTGTGGCATTGCAATCAGACGCCCCAGAGAGCAGCGATGGAAGCGTGGATGGACGAATGTGCGCACCTGCTGCGGGAGGCCGAAGACGTAATGCAGAGTCTAGCTCGAATTGGAAGGCATTGTACTAATGCGGGCGCAACTCTTGCGAATCTAGGTTCATGACGGGAGGATTGCGAGCCGATCGAGCTCTTCATGAGTGCTACATCCCTGCCAAGCCATGAACCCCTTTTGAGGATTGAACACGTCGGCGCCGTCGTTGAGCGCTGCTGCGCCGGGCCAAGTTACGCGCCTGCGGACAGGGCTGTGTCTGGGCGCGGAACTTAGGATTACTTGCCTGGGCGCAAACGTGCCCGAGCTCCCAACCGTGCCGTCAGTTCTCGGGAGTAACTATGTCGACGTCATCAAATCCTCATCGAGGGACGGTGGCACCAGGCGGTTTCGAGTCGCGAGAACACCAATATCGGGAACGCGAGCGCCTCCTACTCGCCTGGCATTACGCGCCAGGCACACCGCCACCGGCACGTCAAGGTAAACGGCACGGACTTCGGCGCTACACACCCGGGCGATCGCGATGAGTGGAGCCCGATCCTGCGGGGACGCGTTGGTGTTATCCACCACCACGCTACGGCCCGCCGCCAATGCCTCCTCGACCGCCCGACGTTGCCGTGCCTCCCGGTTGCGGGCCCGTGGCCAGTGATCCTTGCTAACAACCACGTGAGTCGCTGACAACTGCTCGCGCACCCACGTTGACTTGCCGCTGCCCTGCATGCCCACCATGACTACCAGCTCCAGCGTCACAAGTGAGATCCTCGCAATTACTGTTCGGGGTTGCCGGGTGCGTGGCCCAGCCGCTGCCGCTCACTGGGCGCGGCCGCCAACCAGGTTGCCGCCTGCTCCACCACCTCGGCGGGCACAGTGTGCGGCCCGTTGAACTCAACGTAGGTGACCGGGTAGCCGGCCTGCTCGAGGCGGGGGACGAGCCGACGACTGCAGTCGTTGATCGGCAGCACCTTGTCGTGGGTGCCGTGGGTTATGAACAACCGTGGAGTGCCGTGCTGGACCATCGACGCAGCAAAGCCCGGCGAGAACGCGACCACGGAGTCGAACAGGTCGCCGTTGGCGATGCCGAGCGACAGGGCGTATGAAGCTCCGTCGGAGAACCCGCCGACGGCAAGCCGGTTGACGGGCCAGGCGGCACTGACATCATCGAGTAATCGATCGATGCGGCGTACGTCGGGACCGTAGCCGTGCATGATGACGTCCCAGGTGGACAAGCGGGATTTCGGTGCGACGAGCAGCAGCCGGTGGCGGTCGGCGATCGGCAGCATCAACTCGATCCCCTGCCGCGCCGACCCCCCGGAGCCATGCAGGAGCAAGACCAGCCGGAAGGGGTTGTCGTCGAGAGACCGTGGCACGTAGGCGAGGCCCAGCTGAGTGCCGTCGCTACCGTTGAGGATCCGTAGGCCGGTGCGGGTGGACGGTGCAATAGGCGGCTGCGGGTGGAAGGCTAGGCGGCCGTGACGGGAGTTTTCCTTAGGCTCCAGGTGCGGAGTCGCGGGCTCGACAGTGTTGGGGCCACGGGCCACGTCTCACTCCAAGCCATGTCGTCGACGTTTGGCGTGCCCTAGACATTCCCTCCTGCCCCTGTGATCAACCCTCACAACGCTACTCATGCCCAAGATCGCGCTCCGCCTCTGTGTCACAATCCGTGCATCAGCTCGGACTCTTGTGACCCACAGTCCGAACCTCGTACCACGAATGGCAGCTCAGGCAGCGTTATGGCTCTGGCTCGGTGTCCCCGGCAGGATTCGAACCTGCAACACACGGTTTGAAGGATTCGCAAAGCATCGACTATGGCCGCCACCAGGCATCTCCCGTTACATGCGGGCTTGTTCCAACGCCTCTGACGTCGCTTGCGATCGGCGTTCATTCCCAAACTATTCCCAGCGGGTGGTGTCACCGGTCTACAGCGGTAGGCCGTCAAGAAACGGGCTCCTAGAGACCACCGCGCCGAGCTGGCCCGCGGGCGCGCCGCCGACCACGTCACTCAACTTGACGCCCGCTGGTCGCCCGGACACGAGCGACGCACCTTACGCCTTTGCCTCCGCGCACATGTGCTTTGCGGTGATAGGCAGGAGTGGTTCGGTGCCATGCTTGCCATGGAGATGCTCGACAGCCGTACGGGAAACGTTTCGAGAAGATTGAGCAAGCCACCTGGCCGCGACCCCTTTTGTGGTAACGGCTGTCCTCCTCGCGCACGGAGCGCACACAAATGATAGCGGTGCGTCACACGCGGTACAGCATATGACTGCCCGTTCGCGTCGATGGTCGCGGGCCCGTTCAGGCGTAACTCGGCCATTCGGGGGAACTTCGCCCCCCGATCGTGGCGCTCGTAACGTTAACAACGGGTAAAGCGACAGGGCGGAATAGCTGGTCCTAGTGACGCACTAATGGGCTACCGAGGTAGTCATCGTCGAGTATCGCCGTCATAGTTGTTGGATCGAGGTGGCGTAGGTGCGCCGAACAGTATTGGTCATACTTCTCGCCGCTGCGGTTCTACCTCATGCCGGCCTTGGCCTCGTGAGGCATCTGGTACTGCCAAAGAGTGTACTACAGCCTGTGATCGGTTACGCACGTGCCGTAAGCGAAACAAGCGGATTTGGCGGCTGGCGCGCGCCCGCCCGACACGACGATCAAGCCGCGTTGTGCTGGATCGGTTTGATCGTCACTCTGATTCCACTCGCTGCCTGTAGCTCGTTTGATCTGGGGCTCATTGCATCGACGGGAAGCCGCTCATGAACTTTCGGTGGTTGCAGTCGAACCGAATCTTAGTCTCGCTCCTGGCGGTCACCGTGTTCGCCACGGGGATTTTGGCTGTGATGCTGGTACGCCAACATCAGGATCAGCAGGCTGACAATAGCACCGTGTACTTGGAAACAGCTGAAAGCCCTGGCCATAAGCCGTTTGTGCCCTTGGACGCGGGTAAGCCGAACGCCGCAAGTCAGGACGGAGCAAAGCGGACCGCCTCTGACTCCGCGGGAACCAATGATCGGACAACATGCGATCCTGAGAGGCTTATCGCCTACTTGACGGCACACCCCGCGGAGGCGTCGGCGTGGACACAAGCGTTAAATTCAGATCCTACACTCAGCTGGAGCAGGGGCAAGGCGATTTCAACGGCGCAAATACCACTATAC
>JALZCN010000093.1 GCA_030863045.1 Actinomycetota bacterium
GTTCTCGGCTCGCTGCCGGGCACCGTCCACCTGGTCCAGAATCCACCGGATCTTGGGGCCGGAGAAGTAGGTCGATAGCGGCAACCCGGTGGCAGCCTGGTAGCGCGCCGGACCCACGTCGCCGCCGAGTTCGGTGCACAACCGGGCAGTTCGGGTGTCCTGCCACACGATCGCGTTGTACACGGGCGCGCCGCTGAGGCGGTCCCAGACCACAGCGGTCTCCCGCTGATTGGTGATGCCGACCGCGGCGATGTCACCAGCTGTCAGACCAGCCTTGGCCATCGCCCGATCCGCGACTGCTCGAGTGTTCGCCCAGATCTCGAGCGGGTCGTGCTCCACCCAACCGGGCGCCGGGAAGTGCTGCTGATGCTCCCGCTGATCGGCGCTGATCACTCGACCGTCGAGGTCGAAGATCATGCAGCGGGTGGACGTGGTGCCCTGATCGATGGCCGCGACGTACTGATTCATCTCCCTGGACGCTAGCGGTTCCTCGAAAGCTCCCCGCAGACGCACTCCGACTGGGAAGCACCGCCCATGTCCGCATGATCAGCTGGTGGCAGAACCGACACTGTGGGGCGGGCGGAGTGGCGTACGAACGTGCCGCCTGAGGTATCTCCCGAAGCGCGCCCGTAGTGGGAGCAGGCGATCGAAGATGTCACGGCGGCGCAACGACTTGCCGACGACTCGAGATGGCTCCTCGGCTGGCAGCGCTTTTTGCTCATCTCGCCGCTGACAAGACGCTGAAAGGCACACTTATTGCATGCGGAATCGCGATTCGCAAGATTCACGATCTCGTTGATCGGCTGTGCCGATTTGCTCCGTGAACTTGACATCACCGACGTGGCCAAGCCGTAGCATGTCGGTCCCGTCGAGTTTTCATGGTGTGTGCGCCAATGAGGCAACAGCTCGTGGGCGCTGTGAGCGAATTCTGATCATGGTCCGCGCCGCCCTGCTCCTGTGCGCCGCAGCGGTTTGCCAGCCGGCACAGGAATTGGCGAGATGCGCGGTTACGAGACTCTGACGAGACCACGCGGCGGCCGTCACGCGGTAGCGTGCAGCAGGCCAGCGGTACGAAGCAGGGGGTGGGACGGACCGGTGCAGCACGCCGAGCGCGAGCACCCGCAACCCGCCGGTGAGCTCGTCGCCGGGCAACTCGGCCCGGCGCAGCGGGCAGCGGACTGGCAGCGGCTGGCAGGCGAGCAGTTCGACATCGTGGTCATCGGTGGCGGCGTCGTCGGTTCCGGCGCCGCTTTGGATGCCGCGACCCGGGGTCTGAAGGTCGCTCTGGTGGAGGCCCGGGATCTAGCTTCGGGCACATCCAGCCGGTCCTCCAAGCTGTTCCACGGCGGACTGCGTTACCTGGAGCAGCTGGAGTTCGGGCTGGTCCGGGAAGCGCTGCACGAGCGGGAATTGATGCTTACCCGGCTGGCGCCGCATCTGGTGAAACCGGTGAGCTTCCTGTACCCGCTGGCTCACCGGCTCTGGGAACGCCCCTATGTCGCCGCCGGGCTGGCGCTCTACCAGACGCTGGGTGGCACAAGATCAATGCCAGGCCAGCGCCACCTTACTCGAGCGGCAGCGCTCCGGATGGCGCCGGCATTGCGCCGCGACACGCTCATCGGCGGCGTGCAGTACTACGACGCGATCACCGACGATGCCCGGCACACCATGACGGTGGCCCGCACGGCTGCCCATTACGACGCCGTGGTGCGCAGCTCGACTCAGGTCATCGGTTTCCGGCGGGAGGCCGACCGGATCTGTGGGGTCCGCGTGCGGGACTGCGAGACCGGCGAGGAGACCGACGTCGACGCACACGCGGTGCTCAACTGCACGGGCGTGTGGACCGATGAAATCCAGCGGTTGTCCGGCGGGCGGGGCCGGTTCCGGGTGCGCCCCTCCAAGGGAGTGCACATCGTGATCCCGCGCGACCGCATCGTGTCGGAATGCGGGTTGATCTTGCGCACCGCGACATCGGTACTGTTCGTCATCCCGTGGCGCAGCCACTGGATCGTCGGTACCACTGATACCCCCTGGAACCTTGACCTCGCGCACCCCGCGGCTACTCGGGCGGACATCGGTTACCTGCTCGACACGGTCAACACAGTGCTGGCGACGCCGCTTGACGATGGTGACATCGAGGGCGTCTACGCCGGGCTGCGGCCGCTGCTGGCGGGAGAGCGTGAGGAGACCTCGCGGCTGTCTCGGGAGCATGCGGTGGCCCGGGTGGCGCCCGGCCTGGTCGCCATCGCAGGCGGCAAGTACACCACCTACCGCGTGATGGCTAGTGACGCAGTGAATGCGGCAGTGCCAGATCTGCCCGGCCGGGTGGCTCCCTCGATCACCGACAAGGTGCCTCTGCTCGGTGCGGACGGCTACCACGCCTTGGTCAACCAGGCGGACACGCTGGCCGCTCGGCACGGACTGCATCCTTACCGGCTGCGGCATCTGCTGGATCGCTACGGCTCGGCGGTGCATCAGGTGCTGGCACTGGCCGCGGACCGCCGTGAACTGCTCGCTCCGGTGCCCCAGGCGCCGGACTACCTCAAGGTGGAGGTCGTGCACGCGGCCAGCCACGAGGGCGCCTTGCACGTGGAAGACGTGCTGACCCGGCGCACCCGAATCTCGATCGAGTACCCGCACCGGGGCGAGGCATGCGCTGCTGACGTCGCCGACCTGATGGGCGAGGTGCTGGGCTGGACGGCGGCCGGCCGACGCCGGGAAGTCGAGATCTACCTGGCCCGGGTGGCCGCTGAGCGCGACTCGCAGCGCCAACCCAACGACTCGACCGCCGACGCCCGCCGCGGCGCTGCTCCCGAAGCCCGTCCCCGCCTCCTCGAGCCAGTCCGCTGACCTTCTCCCACGTCGGGATCCGCGGGTTAGGTGATGTTGCACAGGATGGTGCCTTGGGTAACCGAAGCGCCGGTGTGCGCCATCAGGCCCGTGATGGTGCCGGCCTTGTGCGCGGTAATGGGGTTCTCCATCTTCATCGCCTCGAGGACGACGATGAGATCACCGGCGTCGACGGGGTCTCCGTCGCTTACCGCAACCTTGACCACGGTGCCCTGCATGGGCGCGACGACCGCGTCACCCGGTAGCGCGGCCGTCCTTGCGCCGCCCCGTCTTCGGGGTCTGGCCCTGATGGCGCCGCCACTGCGCATGGCCAGATCGCCCGGCAGGGATACCTCCAGACGCCGCCCACCCACCTCCACGACCACGGTCTGCCGCGGCGGGGGCAATGGCACTTCGCCGGTAGTCCCGTAGGGCTGGAATCGGGCTAGTTGGGCAGCGAACTCGGTCTCGACCCACCGGGTGTGCACGGTGAAGTGCTCACCGTCGACGGCCGCGAAGGCCGGGTTGTCCACCACCACCCGGTGGAACGGGATGACGGTTGGTAGGCCCTCGATGACGAACTCGGCCAATGCCCGCCGGGACCGCGCCAATGCCTGCTCGCGATTTCCACCGGCCACGATCAGCTTGGCCAGCATCGAGTCGAACTGACCGCCGACGACGCTGCCGGTGCGCACCCCGGCGTCCAGCCGCACGCCCGGTCCGGAGGGCGGATCGAAAGCCGTGACGGCACCGGGCACGGGAAGGAATCCGCGGGCGGGGTCCTCGGCATTGATCCGGAACTCGATGGCGTGGCCGCGCGATGGCGGGTCGGAGCTGATGCTCAGCCTCTCGCCGGCCGCGATCCGCAATTGCTCGCCCACCAAGTCGACCCCGGTGGTCTCCTCCGACACCGGATGCTCGACCTGCAGCCGGGCGTTGACCTCGAGGAAGGAAATCGTGCCGTCGGTTGCTACCAGGAACTCGACGGTGCCCGCGCCGGTATAACCCGCCTCGGCGCAGATTGCCCGGGCCGCTTCATGGATGGTGTGTCGCTGCTCGCTGGACAGGAACGGCGCCGGCGCCTCCTCCACCAACTTCTGGTGCCGGCGCTGCAGGGTGCAGTCCCGGGTGCCGACCACCACGATGGTGCCGTGCTGATCGGCCAGCACCTGCGCCTCGACGTGCCGGGGTCGGTCCAGGTAGCGCTCCACGAAGCACTCGCCGCGCCCGAACGCTGCGACGGCTTCGCGCACCGCGGAGTCGAACAGTTCGGGGATCTCCTCGATGGTGCGCGCCACCTTCAAACCGCGCCCGCCACCCCCAAAGGCGGCCTTGTTGGCCACCGGCATGCCGTGCTCGGCGGCGAAGGCAACCACCTCGTCGGGACCGGACAGGGCATCCCTGGTACCCGGCACCAGCGGTACTCCCGCCTTGCCGGCCAGTTGCCGGGCGGTCACCTTGTCCCCGAGGTCCCGGATCACCTTCGGCGACGGTCCGATCCAGATCAGCCCAGCGTCGATCACCGCTTGGGCGAAGTCGGCGCTCTCGGCGAGGAACCCGTAGCCCGGGTGCACCGAATCCGCGCCCGCACGGGCCGCGACGTCGAGCAGCTTGGCCTGATCGAGGTAACTTTCCGCGGGTGTGGCGCCGCCCAACGCGAACGCCTCGTCGGCCAGGGTGACGAATGGAGCGTCGCGATCGCCGTCGGCGTAGACGGCGACACTGCTTAGCTCCGCATCCCGGCAGGCTCGAATCACCCGCACGGCGATCTCCCCGCGGTTGGCGACGAGCACCTTTCGTAGGCCTGTCCTGGGG
>JALZCN010000094.1 GCA_030863045.1 Actinomycetota bacterium
TCTTAACACTGCGGCACAACCACATTCTTCACATTGGTAGGCGGCGGCGTCGTCCACTGGTGTCCTCGCAGCCGTATCGTCGGCAGCCGTATCGTCGGTAGATTGCCTTCTCCAGTGGAAGAGGTACCACGGACTCCCGCAGAGTATGTGCTAGGGGCCTGAGACCACTCGGTAGGGTTAATGATCGGCGTATATGTACTCGGGTTCAGGATAATCCCACAGCTGGGGTCGGCCCCACCACCACCTGGTTGGCGATCTGACTGTCACATACTGCACCAAGACAGGGGTCGGGAGCAGCCCTCTACACCGCTGGGCCTCTACGTAGGTGACTGAAATTTCGCGCCGCGAAGAGGGAGAGGGAGGCGCGGGTTATCTGCGGCAGGCCTCTGGCCTGCCCGCGAAGTCAGGCGTGCCGAGGAGACATCCCACGCGCTTAGCTTGTCAAGCCGCGGCGTTGGTTGAGTTGGTGTGGGTGGTGGGGAAGGCAATCTGTTCGTTGTAGTGCTGTCGGGTTTGCAGGCGGTGGTGTAGACAGCCGAGGAGACGGTTGAACAGGTTGCGTTGGGCGGCGGTGGGACGGTCGCCGGTGGTCTTGCGGCGGGGATCTGTTGCGTTAGCGGAGGCACGACAAGCAGGATGCTGCGACACCCTGTTAGATTGCGTGGGCGAGTTCAGTAAAGATCGCGGGAGTCGATGTCGTGGATTGGCGTCCAGGCCGAGTTCGTAGTGTCCGCGGTGCAGGTTTTGGACGAATGCATGGCCAGCGCTGATCACCCGGGCCGAGCGAAGCCGTTTGAGGCCACGCATTGGTCTGAGCCTGGATTTGAGCCGACCGTGATCGGCTTCGACGGGATTGTTGGCGTACTGCTCTGTGATGTGGCAGGCATTGGGAAACAGTTCATCGGCCACGCGGGGGTAGGCTGGTGCCCGCTCTGTGGGGCACTGTTGCGTAGACCGATGGCGGGCTCGGGCAGGCTGTGTTAATGCGTCATCGCCACTCTCGGCCGCCAGCGCCGCGGTCCAGGTTCGCTGGATTCCGGTTCCCGCCGGAGGTTATCCTGGTGGCGGTCCGGTGGTACCTCCGGTACGGGCTCTCCTATCGGGACGTAGAAGAGTTGCTGGCCGAACGCGGGATCGCTGTGGACCACGTCACGGTCTACCGGTGGGTGCAGCGATTCACCCCGCTGCTGATCGATGCGGCCAGGCCCCGCAGGCACGCGCCCGGTGATCGGTGGTTTGTCGATGACCTACGTCAAAGTCGCCGGGCGCTGGATCTATCTGTATCGGGCGATCGACAGTATGGCCAGGTCATCGACGTCCTCGCCGCCCAGAATCGGGATTTGGCCGACACTCGCCGATTCTTCACCCGCGCTCTTGAGCTCGGCCCACGCCCGATCGAGGTGACCACTGATCGGGCGCCCGCCTACCCGCGGGTACTCGATGAGCTGCTGCCTTCGGCGTGCCACGTCGTGGAGCAATACGCCAACAATCCCATCGAATCCGATCACGGTCGATTGAAGTCCTGGCTCCGGCCAATGCGCGGCCTGAAACGGCTCCGCTCGACCCGTGTAATTAGCATCGGACACGCCTTCGTGCAGGACATTCGCCGCGGACATTACGAATTCGGCCTAGATGTCTGCCCACCAAGTCGGCTCTTGACGGCCTTCGCCGAACTCGCTCTCGCTATCTGAACGAGGCGCGACAGCCGCTCATCCGGTCCGCTTTCCGTCAACGCAACAGCACCCGGCTAGGTCGTTCTCGGCGTGGTGCAGGGCGGCGAGCCGGTCTTCCAGCGCGTGGTCCAGGGTGCGGGCGACCAGCCGGGTTCTCCGGCTCGACGCATCGTACTGGCGGCGGACTCGGTCGGCGTCGAATCGGGCCCGTTCGACGACGAGCTCAAAGACGGTCACCCGCTGCCGGAAGTGGCTGTCGGCCTCGGCCAACGCCTGCGCGGTCGCCGTCAGCGCCGCCGGCGCTAGCACGGACTCCCACCGCTTCTCTAGACTGCGCGCGACCAGGCGGTTTTCGGTTTGCAGGCCAGGAAGGCGATCACTGCGACTGGTACGAGCACCACCGACTCCTCCGCCACACTCGACGTTCGGTCCTTCCCGGCCACCACTGCGATCCCCGGCCGGTACTACGACCTCTGCTGACTTCTGCCCAGCCGACCCTCACCTTGCGATGCAGGCCGTTGGCGCGGCGCCACCACAGCACAACCAACACCCAGGCAGACCTCCCCGGATAAGAACGATCAATGTCCCCCTACGCCCGCCGCGTCTACGCAACGACCCTGTTGATGGTGACGGGCTTCACCTTCTTGAGCAGGCTCACCCAGATCGCCCCGCCTTCTACGCGATTCGTGTTCCCCGGTGCAGAGGTACGCCTCGGGCTTCCTTCCCACCCCACCTCACGACGACGCAGTTGCCTCCGGCTTGGAGTTAGCACCACCTCTTCCTCCAGGGGACTTCCACCCCCAATCGATCACCCATGCCAGGCGTACTCAAGTGCGGCCTTCAGCCGTCCCGCCTCGCCGGGCCGATCGGGTCCTCGCTTCGCTGCAGGCGGCCGGCCGGCGGCGGCGCACAACAGCGGCCCGATGAACGAGAACGAAACTCCTCAGGCACCGGCCTCGTACGGACTAAGCCGCAGGGTTGCGTCCGGGCCGGCCTTCTCCGCAGGCCATCGAGATCCGGTTTCTTTCGAGATCCAGCCCGTCACTAATTAGGCTAGTATGGCACCTAGTCACGGACACCATCCGTAACAGGCTACCTTTCCGTCACCCATGCGAGTTTTGTCCGCCGCTTTTTCGAGTGAATTCTTATCGTCAACGCGCGTGTTGCTCTAGCCTCTTTTACGGTGGTTGCAGGTCTTAGCCCGGGAATACGTGCTAGATGACCGATTTCTGTTCGTTCGCCCAACACCGGCTAGGGCGAATGGAGCACCAGTGATTTGCCAGCAACCTATCGCCGTGAGGGGGACCCGCTAGAGCAAATGTGGCTCACTGAGACTGCAAGACGATGTCTACCTGCCTGCGGTGCCGCGGGGTTGCTGTCATGCGTATGGTGACGCAGTTGGATGCGGTGGCGGGGGTGTTGCCGGGTTTGACATTTGGTGGCGTCGGGATGGTGTGCTGCGAGTCTAGGGCGGGTCGACAAGATTGTATTGGCTATTCCACGCTCGTATCCAGCGGTTCCGATCGGTGACCGAGGTGATGTATTGCGGGGATGGTCGGTATTGAGGATCTGACCAGGGGCCACCCTGCGCCGACCCCTTCTGAACTAGGCTTGCGTTTGGCAACGACTGCGTCGCTGGTGTCCAAACACAATACTGTCAGCGGTCTGGACCGGGAAAGGGCCAGCCAGGGATCAGGGGTCCAATTTTCTTGTACCCGTGCCACTGAGGAGCACATG
>JALZCN010000096.1 GCA_030863045.1 Actinomycetota bacterium
GTTTCCCTACCGGCATGAAGTGGGGCTTCATTCCGCAAGTCAAACCAGGCGAGCAGCCAACCGGGCCGGCGGCCAAGCCCACCTACCTGGTGATCAACGCAGACGAGGGCGAACCGGGCACCTGCAAAGACGTGCCCCTGATGATGGCCGACCCGCATTCACTTATCGAAGGCTGCATCATCACCAGCTATGCGGTCCGTGCCCACCTGTGCTTCATCTACGTCCGTGGCGAGGTGGTGCATTGTCTGCGCCGGGTGCACAACGCGGTCAGGGAAGCCTATGCCGCTGGCTATCTCGGCAAGAACATCCTCGACTCCGGGTTTGACCTGGACATCGTGGTGCACGCGGGCGCCGGCGCCTACGAGGCCGGGGAGGAGACCGCGCTGCTGAACTCGTTAGAGGGGCGTCGCGCGGAGCCCCGGCTCAAGCCACCGTTCCCGGCCACCTCCGGGCTGTACGCCGCACCCACCGTCGTGAACAACGTCGAGACCATCTGCAGCGTGCCCTACATCGTCAACGGCGGAGCCGACTGGTTCCGCACCATGGGCACCGAGAAATCCCCTGGCCCCAAGATTTACTCGATCTCCGGGCATGTGCAGCGGCCCGGCCAGTACGAGGCACCGCTGGGCATCACGCTGCGCGAGTTACTGAATATGGCAGGCGGGATGAAGGGCGGCCCGTTGAAATTCTGGACGCCGGGTGGCTCGTCAACCCCACTGCTGACCGCCGAGCACATGGACATTCCCTTGGATTTTGAGGGCGCCGCCGAGGCCGGCTCCATGCTGGGCACCACGGCCGTCATGGTCTTCAACCAGACGGTGAGCGTGCCGTGGGCGGTGATGAAGTGGACTGAGTTCTACAAGCACGAATCCTGCGGCAAGTGCACCCCGTGCCGGGAGGGGACCTACTGGCTGACCCAGATCCTGCAGCGGATGGTGCGGCATGAGGGCACCCCCGCAGATGTGGAAACCATGCTGGACGTCTGCGACAACATTCTGGGCCGGTCGTTCTGCGCGCTCGGGGACGGTGCCGCCAGCCCGATCACCAGCGGCATCAAGTACTTCCGGCAGGAGTTCCTGGACCTGTGCGCCGCGCAGGACGGCTTCGCCAGGCCTGCCCACCAGGCCACACTCGCAGGATCACGCCGATGACCATGGCAAAGCAGGACACTGACTCGCCAGGCGCCGTCCCCGAGGGGCATGTCCGGCTGACTATCGATGGCCGCGAGGTCGACGCGCCCAAGGGCGAGCTGGTGATCCGAACCTGCGAGCGGCTGGGGATCATCGTGCCACGGTTTTGCGACCACCCACTGCTCGACCCGGCCGGCGCCTGCCGGCAGTGCCTGGTCGAGGCGGAGATGGGTGGGAAACCGATGCCCAAGCCGCAGACCAGCTGCACCCTCACTGTGGCCGATGGCATGGTCATCAGGACCCAGCACACCTCGGCAGTGGCGAACAAGGCTCAGCAGGGCGTGATGGAGCTACTGCTGATCAACCATCCGCTGGACTGCCCGGTGTGTGACAAGGGCGGCGAGTGCCCGCTGCAGAACCAAGCAATGTCCAATGGCCGGGCAGACTCCCGGTTCATCGACACCAAACGAACCTTTGCCAAGCCAATTGCGATCTCCAGCCAAGTGCTGCTGGACCGGGAGCGCTGCGTACTATGCGCGCGCTGCACCCGTTTCTCCGAGCAGATCGCCGGGGACGCGTTTATTGAAATGCTCGAGCGCGGTCCCGCTCAGCAGGTCGGAGTTGCAGCCCAGCAGCCGTTCCAGTCCTACTTCTCCGGTAACACCATCCAGATCTGCCCTGTTGGGGCGCTGACCAGCACCGCTTATCGGTTCCGGTCACGACCCTTCGACCTGGTGTCCACCCGCGGAGTGTGCGAACACTGCGCGAGCGGTTGCGCGCTGCGCACCGACTGGCGGCGGGGCATCGTGCTGCGCCGCTTGGCCGGCCACGACCCGCAGGTCAACGAGGAGTGGAACTGCGACAAGGGTCGCTTCGCCTTCACCTACGCCAGCGCCGAGGACCGGATCACCCGGCCGCTAATCCGAGACACCTCCGGCGAGCTGAAACCGGCGTCATGGACCGAGGCGCTGCAGGTCGCGGCCCAGGGGCTGCTCACCAGCCGGGATCGTGGCGCAGGCGTTCTTGCCGGCGGCCGGCTGACCGTCGAGGACGCCTACGCCTACGCGAAGTTCGCCAGAGTCGCGCTGGGCACCAACAACATCGACTTCCGCGCTCGGCCACACTCCGCCGAGGAGCTGGACTTCCTGGCTGCGCACGTGGTCGGTGTCGCCCCGGACACCGGCGGGGTGACCTACGACGACCTCAGCGCCGCCCCCGCGGTGCTCTGCGTGGCCTTCGAGCCCGAAGAGGAGTCGCCGATCGTGTATCTGCGGCTGCGCCGCGCAGCCCGCGATCGCCACATGCCGGTGTGGCACCTCGGCCAGCTCACCACGCCCGCGGTGCGCCGGACTTTCGGGACGCTGTTGCGGGTGTTGCCCGGTGGCGAGCCCGAGGCGCTGGACACGCTCGACGATCCGGTGCGCGACGCATTGT
>JALZCN010000104.1 GCA_030863045.1 Actinomycetota bacterium
CTCATGGGTTGTCCACAGCAATGCCGAGGAGGGCATCCAACGCGGTACTCAGCAGAGCGGGGGCGACGTCGCAGACGTCGCGGCCAGGTCGGGTCAGGGTCTCCGTGGCCCACGCATCGACCACGGCGAGAGCGCCAGGGGTGTCCAGGTCGTCGGCCAGGTGGGCGCGTAACCGGCGCACGGCATCGTGCGCCGGCGCGGCAGCGGGCAGCGCGACGGCCTGCCGCCAACGGTCCAACCGGGTCACCGCCTCGTCGAGCATTCCGGTCGTCCAGGACCGGTCGGTGCGGTAGTGCCCGGACAGCAACGCCAGCCGCAGCGCCATTGGGTCCACCCCGTCGGCGCGCAGCCGCGAGACGAAGACCAGGTTGCCCTTCGACTTGGACATCTTCTCGCCGTTGAGACCGATCATCCCGGTGTGGACGTAGTGCCGGGCCATCGGGTGCACGCCGGTGAGTGCCTCGGCGTGGGCGGCGGAGAACTCGTGATGGGGGAAGATCAGATCGGAACCCCCACCTTGCACATCGAAGCCGGTGCCCAGCCGGTTGAGCCCGATCGCGCAGCACTCCACGTGCCAGCCGGGGCGTCCTGGACCCAGCTCGGAGTCCCAGGACGGCTCGCCATCGCGGGCGGTGCGCCACATCAGAGCGTCCAGCGGGTGTCGCTTACCGGATCGCTCGGGATCCCCGCCACGCTCGGCGGATAGTCGAGCCATGGTGTGGGAGTCGTACCCGGACTCGGATCCGAAGTGTGCAGCAGCCTGGTGGTCGAAATAGATGTCCGGATGCTCGGGGTCATCGACCCGGTAGGCCGCGCCCCAGGCGAGCAGCTTGGCGATCACCTCGACGATCTCGCCGATCGCTTCCACGGCACCGACGAAGTCCCGCGGGGGCAGGACCCGCAGCGACTCCATATCCTCCCGGAAAAGCGCGGTCTCGCGCATCCCGAGCACGACCCAGTCGTCCTGATCGCGAAGCGCCCGCTCCAGTAGCGGATCGTCGACGTCGGTGACATTCTGCACGTAATGCACGTCATGCCCGAGGTCACGCCAGTACCGGTGCACCAGGTCAAAGGCCAAGTAGGTGGCCGCATGTCCGAGGTGCGTGGCGTCGTAGGGAGTGATCCCGCAGACATACATCCGTGCGGTGTGGCCGGGGGTGGTCGGCCTGATGCGACCGGCCGCGGTGTCGTGCAGCCACAGCGGCGGGCCCTGGCCGGGTAGCTGCGGCACTGGCGTGGACGTCCAGGGCTGCATGGTTTCGACACTACGTCACTGCACGTGTAGCTCCGCGGGTCAAGCAGGGCGGCGGCGATGTCGGAGGTAGTCACCTACCACCGCGGCGCCTAGGCCATCCGTTCCGGGGTCGAGCACCCGACCGCCGCAGCGCCGAGCCAGGCCGTGCACGAATCCCGCAAGGCGGGGATCGTGTCCCAGCATCACGATGCTTACCGCGGTGCCGTTGCGGGCCAACCCATCCATCTCGCGCACGGTCCGAGCCAGGGTCTCGGGCCGCGGCGGGTAACTGAAAACCGCCTCTCCACTGGGCTCCAGATGTGCCGTGGGCTCCCCATCAGTGACCACCAGCAGGACTTGAGCGGCGTCCGGGTGGCGGCGCAGATGCCGCCCGGCCAGCAGCAATGCATGGTGCAGGTTGGTGCCCTGTTCCCACACCCCGGCCAGCCCGGTGAGTTGCCCGATGTCCACCCGCTGTGCCTGGCGACCGAACGTGATCAGCTGCAGCGCGTCGGACCGAAACCGGGTTCGAACTAGGTGGTGCAGCGCCAGCGCGGTGCGCTTCATCGGCACCCAGTGCCCGTCCTGCACCATCGACCATGAGGTGTCGACACACAACGCCACGGCAGCCCGCGCGCGCTGTTCGGTATCGGTGACCTCGACGTCCTCGACGGCCAGCAGCGGGCCGTCGCTCCGGTTTGCAGCGCACCGCAGCACGCCATTGCGCACGGTGCGGGAGACGTCCCAGGGTTCGGAGTCGCCAAACTCCCAGGCCCGGCTACCCCCGCTGGGCTCGCCGGCGGTTCCGGCCCGCCGCAGCTGGCGCTCGCCGCGCCGGCTGCGCAGCGCGTCGGCCACATCGGCCAGTGCTTGCGAGCCGAGCCGGCGCATCGCCTTAGGTGACAGCCGCAACGACCCGTCCGGTGCGCGCTCGAAGAAGCCCAGGCTTTCTAGCTCGCCTTCCAGCTCCGCCAGCCGGCGAGCGTCGACGCGAGCCTTGTCGCCCAGCTGGCGAGCCAGCGCGTCGAGGTCAATATCTTCGGCTCGCGCCCCGGCGTAGGACTGGGCAAGCTGCTGGCCCAGCGCGTCGAGTTCGGCGAGATCGGCCATCGCCTGTGCGCCCTCACCCAACCCCAGCGGATCCTGGCCGTGGAACCGCTCGGATCCCTGCCAGTCCTCACCCGGCCGCAGTGCCTGCAGCTGGGCGTCGAGCGTCGCGAGTTGCTGCGACAGCCGTGGGTCACCAAAGGCCTGTTGGATGAGCTGATCGAGCTCAGCACGCTGCTGCGGGCTCATCGAGTTGAGCATCCGCTGCGCCGCAGCCGCCCGGGCCGCCAGCGCGTCGATCAGCTCGTCGACGCTGTGCGGGCGTTCAGGAAAGAAGTCGCCGTGCTGGCGCATGAACTGCTCGAAGCGCTGCGGGATGTCGGGATCCCCGCGGGTGTGCGCGGCAAGTAGGTCGTTGAGATCCGACAGCATCCGCCGGATCCGCTCAACGTCTTCGGGTGAGGTGGACTGCAGCGCCTGCTTGATACCTTCGAAGCGCTGCTCGAGCAACTGCTGCCCCAGCAGGTCGCGAATCTGCTGGTAGGCCTGGGCAGCCTCGCTCGCGCGCCAGTCGTAGTCGGCGAGCTCTGTGACCGCGCGGGCGGTCTCCGGGGATAGCGCGTCGAGCCGGGCCTCGCGGAAGCGGGCGTCATCGTCGGGGTCGGGAAACAGCACCCGTCGCTCCGCGGCTAAGGCTTCGTCTAGTAGCTCACGGACCTGCTGCAAGGTGCCGTCAAGCCGATGGCGGCGGGTGATTTCGGTGCGGCGCTGCCAGATCCGGCGGGCTAGCTCGTCCATTCCACGGATACCGGGCAGTCCACGGCGCAGCAGCTCTCGCATCGCCGCCCGAGGCGATGCCCCGTCCATCACGTCGCGTCCGATCGCATCCAGCGCCGCGGACAGGTCGGCCGGTGGCGCCAGCGGGTCCGGACCACCGCGCCAGGGCCCGTAGCTGTACCGGTTTGCCGAGGTCATTGCCTGGACCCGTATATCGTGCGGCCGTCTTCAACTTCCTTGCCCAGTTTGCGGGTGAGGTACAGCGACTCCAACGCGAGTTCGACGGCTGCGGCGATCGGGCCCGGTGGACCATCGGGGGCAGCGCCTAGGCGGGTGGCGACCTCATGCAGGATCGG
>JALZCN010000138.1 GCA_030863045.1 Actinomycetota bacterium
GGCCTGCACGGATCCGGAGAATCGGTCAACATGCCGTTGCCGGCGCCCTGGCGTGGTCCCCATCGGGTGGACACCGGTCCTGGTTCACGCGATTGGATCAGGGTATGGAGAAAGAGGACGAGGCTGAGGGGCCGCCTGGTGAGCGGGTGCGGCGGCCGTATCGGCGCTATGACGAGCAGACCAAGGCGGCGGTGATCGCGCGCTGTCTGGACGGTGATGAGGCGATCCTGCAGGTCGCGGCCGAGCTCGAGGTGAACGAGAAGACCGCCTGGGAATGGGTCAACAGCGAGCGGATGCGGCGACTGGATCCGGACCGGAAACTGCCTCCCGAGCTGCGGCAGCGCCTGGTTTCCGAGCTGCAGAAGAACGCCAGACTCGAGCGGCAGAACGCCGAGTTGCAGCGGCAGTTGGAGTTCGCGAAAAAAGCGGGGGCCTTCTTCCGGGAGACCGATCAGCGCGGGACCGATACGCGGTGATCGCCTGGTTGAAGGCCGAGTTCCCGATCGCCTGGATGTGCCGGCAGCTTGAGGTGTCCAAGTCCGGCTATTACAAGTGGGTCGCCTCCGAGCTGAACCCGTCGAAGACCGAGGCGCGGCGCGGCGAGCTGGTCGGGTTCGTCGAGAGCAAGTTCATCGGCTCGGGCCATTCGGCGGGGCGGCGAAAGATCACTCGGAAGCTGCGCAACGACGGCCTGCACGTGAACCACAAGCTGGTCGGCCGGGTCATGCGCGAGCAGGGCCTGGTCCCGCAGCAGACCCGGCGGGCCTGGAAGAAGGCCGCCCGGCGGGCGAACCAGGTCCCCGACCCGGCCGATGCGCTCAAGCGGGTGTTCACCGCGCAGATCCCGGGCACCACACTGGTCGGCGATATCACCCAGGTGCCCACCGGGCAGGGCTGGCTCTATCTGGCCACCGTGATCGACCTGGCCAGCCGGGAAGTGATCGGTTACGCCCACGGCCCGCGGATGACCGCCGAACTGGTCATCCGCGCCTTCACCGCAGCCAAACGAAACGGGAACCTTCCCGCTGGGGCGACATTCCACTCCGACCACGGCAGCCAATACCGGTCGAAGCGGTTCGCGAAGTACTGCCGGCGGAACAAGATCACCCGGTCCATGGGCGAGAAGTTCCAATGCTGGGACAACGCCGTCGCCGAATCGTTCTTCGCCGGGCTGAAGAACGAACGCCTGCACGCGTTCCGCTTCGACAGCCGCGCCGAAGCCGCCGCCGAGATCGAGGACTACATCCGCTACTACAACCACGAGCGCCCCCACGGCAGCATCGACTACGACACCCCCGCCGCCCACCGAGCACAACTCACCACCGCGGCATGATGAACACACACCAATTCAGGACCCCTGTCCGCTGAACGGGGGCCGCTCCAGCGCTCTCCCTCCGGCGTGTCGCGGCCAGCTCCGGATCCGTGCAGATCGCAGGGTGACCTGCGGCGACTGCGCGGAGCAGGGCGGCCTGCCAGGATGAGGGGCACAGCGACCCCGAGGAAAGGACAGCGATGACCACCACTCCTCCCTCCCCGGTCACCACGACCGACCGGCCGTGGCTAGGCCGGGTGCACCGCGGTCAGATCGTGGCGGTCGCCGTGATCGGCATCCTCCTCGGCGTCATCGGCCTGATCTTCACCGGCGCGACCCTGTTGACCGTTGCGATCCTCTTCGGCAGCTTCCTCGTCGCCGCCGGCGTCTTCCGCATCATGGCGGCGGTCACCGCCGACGACCTGCCCACGTCGCTGCGCTGGCTCAGTGCGCTCCTCGGCGTCCTCGTGGTCATCGCCGGCATCCTGTGCCTGTCGAACCCCTGGGAGTCCCTGGTCGTGCTGGCGTTCGTCATCGGCATCGGCTGGATCGCCGACGGCATCGTCGACTTGACCGCCGGCCTCCGGAACGCGATCCGGCCCCGGTGGTTCGGCTACGTGAGCGGCATCGTGTCGATCGCGGCCGGCGTCGCCATGTTCGTGCTGCCTGCCGCCGGTCTGAGTGCCCTCGTCCTGATCGGAGCGGTCCTGCTCATCGTCCTGAGCGTCACGACCCTCCTGATGATCCCGCGCAGAGCCCGTACGGCCTGAAGCCGCACGGCCTGATAACCGCACTGCCTGAGAGGAAGCCCATGGCCCGCATCCACTCCTCCATCACCGGCGCCT
>JALZCN010000153.1 GCA_030863045.1 Actinomycetota bacterium
ACACACCCTGCACTGGGATCTCGCGAAGCATCCGGAGCTGTATGGAGCCTTCGATGGGCAGGACCGGATGTACGTCAACGGCGTGTCCGCCGCCCAGCTGGACAGAGCACCCTACGCCCTGCGCGCGCACAGCCTCGGCCACGTCCATCTGGCCACTCCGCTGGCCGAGGGCGCGGACCGCGTCGTCGGCCCGGACAAAGGCGAGTATTTCGTTGTCCTGGGCCGTATCACAGCGGGCAAGGGACAGCACACCGCCGCGCGGCTTGCCCACGCAGCCGGGATCGATCTGCTGCTGGCCGGTCCAGTAGGTCCCTACCACCAGCCGGCTGCACTGGCCATGGCGCTCACCACCGATCCGGAAGCGGCTCGGAATCCGGACGTGCGGTACTGGTGTGACGAGGTCATGCCCCATGTCGACGGGCATCGGGTTCGCTGGTTGGGTTCGGTGCGTGCGGCCAAGCGAAACGAGATCCTCGGGAAGGCCATGGCAAGCGTGTTCCCGCTGCAGTGGGAGGAACCCGGTGGGACCGCCGTCGTGGAGTCGCTGGCCCTGGGCACGCCGGTCCTCGGGTACCGCCGCGGCTGCCTGCCCGAGCTGATCGATGAGGCGAGCACTGGACTTCTCGTCGACCCATCTGACGAGGATGGGCTCGCCGCGGGGTTCCGGAGTATTGCGGCGCTGAGCCCGGCGGCTTGCCGTCGGGCTGCCGCCGCACGGTTCGCACCGAGTGTGATGGCCGACAAGTACCTGAGCCTGTACGAAACCGTGGTCGAGCGAGCTGGAAGCGGCCGGCGGACCGTGGAGGTGGCCACCGCGTCGGTGTGACCGCTCAGACCTACTCCGCGCTACCGAACGTGAACACCGCCTGCAATACGTGACGCCGGCGCTGGGCAAGTCCACTGAGCAGGTCCGGCGCCTGCTCGACCGGCAGCACATCGGTGATGACATGCTGGGCGATCGACCGGCCCTCAGCACGAAGCATGGTGATCGTTTCAGCCGACAGGCGCTCTCGATCCCACAGGTGGGACAGCCCCCTCGGCACCCGGCCGATCTGCGCGCAACGTACGGCGAGACCGTTATGGTGGAACTCCTCGCCGAGCCGCACGGCGTCCGCTCCGCTCTGGTAGAAGGCAAGGTCGATGACCGTGCCCTGGGGTCGTAGCAACCGCAGCGCCAGCGCCAGGCTTGCCGCCTGGCCGCGGCACTGGAACACCACGTCGGCCCCGCGGTCGCCGGGCCCGTGCCGCCAACGGGTCTTGAGCAGTACGGCGATGTCATCGGCATCGGGGTCGAGCACGGCCAAGCCGAGTGCCTCGGCCACGCAGCGCCGAGCACCCGTCGGCTCGACCACCACGACCTCTTCCGCGCCGTGCATGCGGGCGAACAGCGCGGTCAGCAGCCCGACCACGCCCGCGCCGGTGACAACCACCCGGCGCCCGAGCACGCCGTCGGCGAGCGAGCGGATGTCCGTGCCGTGCAGCTCGGCAGCGGCGTGTAACAGACCGTTAGCGCAGATAGGGCCCATGTGCGCGACGTAGATGCCGATCAGCGGGTCGAGGTCATGCGGTAGCGGCACCACCCGGTCCACCAGCGGGTCGCCCCGGTAACCGCTGCGGTGGCCGTACGTCATCGCCACCAGGGTGCTCGGCGTCAGCGCGGAGGTCCGGCTTTCGACGACCCGGCCCACCTGCATGTACCCCCACCGCAGGATGGGGTAATCGTTCTGCCGTCCCTTGCCGCCGAACAACCCGAGTTCGGCGTCCCAGCCTGCAATCAGGTTCGGGTGGGTGCCCTTGAAGAAGCTGAGGTCGGTGCCCGCAGACAGCCCGCTGTAGACAGTGTGGACTCGAAAGGCGCCGGCGGGCAGCGGAGCTACCGGTTCGGTGCGGAAACCTAACTGGCCGGGCCGCTCCACCACCAAGACCCGCTCACCCGACGACATCGCGGTCCTTCTCCAGCCGTACCGGAATTCCCTGCGCGGCCGAACGCGCCACCGCGCAAGCCAGCCTGTGGGTCCGCAGCGCGTCTGAGTACGGCGTCCGCACGTCCCCGCCGTTGCCGAGCACGGTGTCAACGAACGCTCGATCGGCCGCTCGTTTGGCGGCGTCGGGGTCGACCCGCCGGACCTGCAGGCCACCGCTGCCGTCGCGGATTTCCAGCGTGTCTTCGCTCAACGACACGGCCAGTCCGTCGGCGTACACCTCCAGGCCGGCCCGGTGCTTCCAGCCCAGCAGGCAGGTCGCTGCGAGCGTGCCGACAGCACCGCCGGCGAACCGCAGATTCGCCACGGTGGCACCGTCGATGTCGGCGTCGGGTGCACCCGGCGGGGTGCTGTCCGCGATGGCGTGCACCTCGGTCACCTCGCCGACGACTAACCGGGCAAGGTCGAGCACGTGGATGGCCTGCTCGATCACCTGTCCGCCGGAGTGACCGCGGAGGGCCCACCAGCTCACCGGC
Organism: Actinomycetota bacterium; assembly: GCA_030863045.1. GTDB lineage: Bacteria > Actinomycetota > Actinomycetes > Mycobacteriales > Pseudonocardiaceae. The sequence goes on from JALZCN010000153.1 coordinate 2,459, forward strand.
GGCACTTTGTCCAGCCAGGCGCCTACTGCCAGCCGCACCGGGCGGTCGTTCAGTACCCGCTGCGCCCACGTCACGGTCGAGGAATATCGCCAGTGGTGGCCGACCGCGGTGACCACGCCGGCCTCAGCCAGCACGCGTGCGGTCTGTTCGGCGCCCTCCCAGTCCAGTCCGATCGGCTTCTCCACGAACAGCGCCACGCCGGCCGCCGCCACGGCTTGCTCAGCCAGTCCGTGCGCGACCGGCGGCACGCAGACATACACCGCATCCACGCCTGTCTCGATGAGTTCCTCAACTCCGTGCACGGCCCGCATTCCGTGAGCAGCGGCGAACGATTGGGCGCGCACGGGATCTAGGTCGGTCACCGACATCAGCTGCACGTCATCGAACTCGGCGAGCATGCGGGCGTGCCGGGCCGCAACGCCACCGGCTCCGACGAATCCAATCCGGCACTCGGCCACGCCGACCCCCCAGAACGATCCGCGCAGCTGCGCCTGGCCGAGGCATGTATGACTACGTCAGGGTAGGTCAACCCGTCGTCCGCGGCGACGGGTTGGGCGGCTCAGTGCTCGCGCAGGTATCAACGGCGCGGCCAGCTTTCTCATGACATGAGCTGGAAACGCTGAGCGAGGAGAGCGATTGTCCGCGACGCACGAGGAGCGCTGGGTGGCACGGCTGACCCCGGCGCCGAGCACCTCGATCGACGCACTGCTGGCCATGCCGCTGGGATTGGATGTCTGGGAACGCCACGGCGACATCCTGATCGTGGCGGCGAGTGAGGGGCAGCTTTCTGAGTTGGAGCGCCGCCGGCTCGCGCGGGTCGAGCGCGTGACTTCGGTCAGCGAATTCAAACGTCGAGCAGAAGGAGGCCGATCAGGATGACTGTGATTGTGAAGGTGACCTCGGAGCATGCTCGAGCGGAGCTATCCGCGCTGCTGTGGACGCCCCTCGACCTGGACGTGTGGGAGACCCACTCCACGCATGTGGTGTTACGCGCCCCAGAGTCGACCTTGGAGCGGCTCCAACGTATGGGATATGGCGTCGAGGAATTCGAGACCGAACAGCGGTACATCGCCGCATTCGAAACCGAGGCGGCGCTCACCGGCTATCACTCCGCGGAGTCGCTGGAACACGACCTCCGGCAGCTGGCCGAGCGCGAGCCAGAGATCGCTGAGCTGCGCGAGATCGGCCGCAGCCTGGAGGGGCGGCCCTTGTGGGCGCTGCGGATCGGGCAGCGGCGTGGCAATACACACAAGGTTGCCTTCCTCGGTTGCCACCACGCCCGCGAGTGGATTGCTGTGGAGGTCCCATACCTGCTTGCCGCGCATCTCGTCGACAACGCCCATGCAAACCCCATCCAGGAATGGCTCACCCGAGGCGAGATCTGGATCGCGCCTATGGTGAACCCCGACGGGCACGAGTTCACCCGCACCACCGACCGGTTGTGGCGCAAGAACCGGCGGCCCAATACCGACGGCAGTTTTGGGGTAGATCCCAATCGCAACTATGGATACATGTGGGGAACTTTGAACGTGAGCACGTCAAGCCACATCCCAAGCGACCAGACTTATGTCGGTCCGCACGCGTTCTCCGAGCCCGAGACCCGTGCTGTGCGCAACCTCATTGCGCGTGAGTTGTTCCGCGGTGTGATCACCTACCACAGCTACTCCCAGCTGATCCTCTACCCGTGGGGGTACACAGCGGATCCGGTGCCCGACAAGGTCGACCGCGCGTACATGATCGCGCTGGCCGACACGATGCAGAAGCTGATCGGTGACGTCCACGGCGAGAGTTACGCCCCGCAACAGTCGTCTGAGCTGTACCCGACGGCGGGTGACACCACGGACTGGACCTACGGCGAATACGACATGACGTCGTTCACCGTCGAGCTGCGTCCCGAAAACGTCGCGCAGGGGGGCTTCATCCTGCCGCCAAGCCAGATCCAGCCGACGTGGGAGGAGAACCGACCGGCCGCCCTGGAGTTCATCCGGCACTGCTTCGAGCGGGAATCGTCGTCGTAGGATGCTGACGACATTGGAGATGGCGCGGGCAGAGTTCGACTTCTACGCCGCTCACATCGCTTTGTACAACGGTGAGGTCGAACCGTTGTACGGCCACAGCTTCCACGTCTCGTTTCTTCTGTCCAGCGTTGCCTAATTGGCGGGAGCGCCGAACTCGGTGCGCAATGCTGGTAGCAGCTGATCCCGGGCGTAGCCGAAGAACGGTTTCTGGTGTTGCGGAGCTCCGCCAATCTGCACCAAGGCCAGATCAGTGAATCCGGCCTCGGCGAATGGTCGCACCGCCGCCACATGCGCGTCGACGTCGGGCCCGCAGGAGATGAGCTCGGTGATGTCGTCGGGCCGGATGAACTGGCTGGCGGCGGCGAACCCGGCAGTGGAAGGGATCTCGGCGTTGACCTTCCAACCACCGGCCGTCCAGCGGAACTGTTCGTGGGCTCTTGCGACTGCGGTCTCGCGATCAGCGTCGTAGCAGATCGGCAACTGACCGATCCGGCGGCTGGAGTCCTTGCCGGGCCGCGCGGCGTCCCACATCGTGCCCAGCTCTGCCTCCGGCTGGACGGCGATCATGTGGTCGGACAACGGGGCGAAAAGCTTGCAGGACTCACCGCCTGACACCGCCACTGCGGTCGGCACCCGCTGGGTGGGCAGGTCCCACAGCTTCGCCGAGTCGACTTGGTAGTACTGGCCGCGCCGGGTGACGTAACCGCCATCGAATAGCGAGTTGATGATCTCCAGTGCCTCGACGAGCATTTCGTGCCGCACCGTGACCGACGGCCAGCCGAGGCCTACCACGTGCTCGTTGAGGTTCTCCCCTGACCCCAGGCCCAGGATGAACCGGTTGTCCGACAGCAACCCCATCGTGGCCGCCTGCTGTGCCACCACCGCGGGGTGATAGCGCATGGTCGGACAGGTCACGTAGGTCATCAGCTCAACGTGCTCGGTGGCGTGCGCGACTGCGCCGAGCAGTGTCCACGCATTCGGCGAGTGGCCTTGAGCATCCAGCCATGGGAAGTAATGATCGCTGGAGACCTCGAAGGCGAACCCGGCCTGTTCAGCGGCCACCGCGTAGCGCACCAGGTCGGTCGGTCCGGATTGCTCGGTCATCAGGGTGTAGCCGATCTCCATGCTCGCTCCATCCGGCGGGTTGACGACTCCGTGACAGTGTCGAGGACGCTGCGATAGATGTCCTGGGCTAAATTTGACCCCACGGTTGCAACACTGAGATGGCGGTCACCGTGATCAGCACGGTCAGCACGATGATCGCCGCCACAGAGATGGCGACGCAGGCTGGTCGCTGCCCTGCGAACCGAGTAACCCTGCGAGCCTAGTGGTAGCGAGGCTATTTCGTCGATCATCCTTGACATCGGTCGATGCATCCTGTCACCATGAGCAGTCTCTCTTGTGCGATTCTTGACAAACGAATTCACTGCGGTTTATTCGAAGCCAGCGGAGGTCGAATATGGTCGCTGTTGATCGGCACGATCGCGTTGTCAGGGGGGAGCTCGGAAAACTGACGCAGAGCACGCCGCCGCACAGCCGCCGCCAGTGGGTGGCGCCTACTTGGGAGCGACTGGAGACACCGATGGAAGTCACGATGTATGTAAGTCGGCGCTGAAGGTCAGTTAATCTGCGCGCAGATGCTCGTTCGTATCCTGGGTTCTGCGGCCGGCGGTGGGGTACCACAATGGAACTGTGGGTGCCCGGTGTGTACCGCCGCCCGGTCGGGTTCGCGCCCAGTGACCTGGCGACGCTCGTCGACCATCGCCGTCGGCGACGGCGGCGGCGAGTGGTTTCTGGGCAATGCCGGCTCAGAGCTTGACGCTGCGATGCGCGAGTCCGCTGCCCTATGGCCTGGACCTGGCGAGTCCACGGCCCCAGTACACGGCGTGTTCCTCACTGACGCCGAGCTCGATCATACGTTGGGTTTGCTGTCACTTCGCCAAGCCAGCGAGCTTCATGTGTACGGCACCGCAGCCGTGCGTATTCTACTTTCGCAATGTGGTGTGCTACCGACCTTGGAGAGATATACGGTAGTGCACTGGCACGAAGTCCGGCCAGGCGAACGATTTGCGTTGCGATACCGCCACGGTGCGGACTCGCCGCTGTGGTGCGAGCCGTTCGATGTCACCAGCGGTCGGCTGCCTCGTTACGCCCGCGGCACAGCTGCGACCTCCGGCGTGGTAATCGGTTACCGGATCTCTGACGAGCGTACCGCTCGATCCATGGTGTTTCTGCCCTCAGTAGCGACGCTCGACGACCGCCTTCACCAGCACCTAGCAGGGACACAGCTGGTCCTGCTGGACGGAACCTTCTGGGACGATGACGAGCTGGCCCAGCACGGGCGCGGCACCGCAACCGCTCGATCGATGGGCCACCTACCCGTCAACGGTGCAGACGGCAGCCTTCGGCTCCTTCGCCATTTGACCGATGCGCACATCGTGTACATCCACCTCAACAACACTAATCCAATGCTCTTTGACGACGCACCGCAGCGAGCGCGCCTGGCCAGCACCGGGATAAGCGTTGCGCACGATGGCGCCGAATACAAGCTGTAGATGAGGAAGAATGAGCGAAAGTCGCCCAGTGTTGAATCGTGATGAATTCGAAGGCATGCTGCGGTCCACCGAGCGCAGCTATTGGGATAAGCATCCCTTTCATCAGCGAATGGACGCCGGTGAGCTGGATCCTACTCACCTGCGGGCGTGGGTGGCCAACCGGTGGTATTACCAGCGGAACTTGCCGCAAAAGGATGCCGCCATCGTCGCGAACTGCCCGCTGCCCGACGTCCGCCGACGGTGGTTGCCACGAATCGCATACCACGACGGTACGGCGGACGGTAACGGCGGCTGCGCCCGGTGGCTGACGTTGGCCGAAGCGGTAGGATTGAGCCGAGCGGAGGTCATCGACGAGCGACACGTGATACCGGGTGTGCGATTTGCGGTCGATTCCTACGTCGCCTTCGCTCGGGTGAAGCCGTGGATAGAGGGTATCGCGTCGTCGTTGACTGAACTGTTTGCTCCGCAGGCGATGGCCGTGCGTACAGCCGCATTGAAGCGATACTACCCCTGGATTGACCATGACGCGCTGGGCTACTTCGACTCCCGTATCAGCCGAGCCCGCGACGAATGCGCCGGCGCGCTGGACATCGTGTTGTCACACTGCACGTCAAGGCAAAGCCAGGACGCCGCGGTGCGCGCCCTTGAGTTCAAGACCGATGTGCTGTGGAGCATGCTCGACGCGATCGAGCACTCCCTGCAGGCGCGTCGATGACGGCAGCGTTGTCGCTCACCGATCGGCCACAGCTGCGCCGCGGTGTGCGCATCGGCAGTGATCCGCTCAGCGACGATACGGTGCTGCTGTTCCCTGAGGGTGTGCTCATGCTGAACGAGACGGCAGCCGCCATCGTCCGGCAGTGCGATGGCGGCCGCACCGTGGCTGAGGTGGTGATGGCGATCAGCGAAGACTACGACGACGTCGCAGTCGACGACGTCGTGTCGCTGATGCAGGACCTGGCAGCGCAGGGTCTGCTGGTGGTCAACCGTGGATAGGCCGCTTGGTCTGCTCACCGAGCTGACCTACAAGTGCCCGCTGCACTGCCCGTACTGCTCCAATCCTGTTGCCGTCCCACAAGCTGCGGAGTTGACGCTGCCCGAGTGGTACCGGGTGCTGGACGAGGCACGACAGCTCGGCGTGCTGCAACTGCACCTCACCGGAGGCGAACCACTGGCCCGGCCTGACCTCACCCCGCTTGTGACAAGGGCCCGAAGGCTCGGCTTCTACGTCAACCTGGTAACCGGTGGGGTGGGCCTGAACGAGCGGCGGGTGGACGAACTGGCGCAGGCCGGTTTGGATCACGTCCAACTCAGCCTGCAAGACGCCGACCCCACAGCAGCCGACGAGGTGGCCGGTGCCCGCGTCTTCCACCACAAGATGGCAGCTGCCCGAGCGGTCACGGCACTGGATCTGCCGCTGACGATCAACGTCGTGCTGCATCGCGGGAACATCACCCGGATCGGGCCGATCGTCGATCTCGCCGCAGCACTGCACGCCGACCGGCTCGAGCTGGCGCACACCCAGTACTATGGCTGGGGTCTGCTCAACCGGTCGGCTCTGCTACCGACCCATGATCAGGTCGTCGTTGCGGATCAGGCCGTGGCGCGCGCAAGAGCGGCCTACGGTGACACTCTTGAGATCCTTTACGTCGTCGCGGACTATCACGAGCCTTACCCGAAGCCGTGCATGCACGGCTGGGGGCGGCGACACATCGTCATCGCGCCCGATGGGCGGGCGCTGCCCTGCCCGGCTGCCGCGCAGATCGTCGGCCTCGACATCGACAACGTGCGCGAGCGATCTTTGAGCGAGATCTGGCAGCACTCCCCCGCCTTCACCCGGTTTCGTGGATACGAGTGGATGCCCGATCCGTGCCGCAGCTGCCCGCGCAAGGAGATCGACTTCGGTGGCTGCCGATGCCAGGCTTTCCAGTTCACGGGGGACGCGGCGCGGGCAGACCCGGTGTGCCACCTCTCGCCCGACCATCACTTGATCAACGCTGCTCTGCAGCCCGCTGGGCCGCACCAGCCGCTGCATCCCCGGGTAAATCCGCATCAGCGGTGAGGGCCGAGGCAGCGGCAGATGCAGCCACGAATGACCACCGGCGAGGAACGCGCTGGCCAGTCGGCGCAGGTGGCGCCGCCCGTGACACTGGGGTGCTGGATCTTCCTGGGCCCGAGTCAGGCGGCGCGGCGGGTTGAGCGGCGGCGGGTGGACCGCCGTGGTCCGCGACGGGGGGTCACGGCAACACCGTCTCGACGGCGCCGGGACGGCGCCAGCGCGGTACGGGGAGCGGGTGGGCTCACCAGCGGAGCCGGCGGGCCGGTGAGCGCGCTGATCTCCGCGGCACCGGGACTCACTCGGGCCATCACCGGCCTGACGCCGGCCTGCCGGGTCAGTGTCCGTACCGCCGCAAACTGCTCCGGGGTGGACAGGGTGACCACGACTCCCTCCGCGCCAGCCCTGGCAGTACGACCGGAGCGGTGCAGGTACGCCTTGCACTCCGATGGTGGGTCCACATGCACTACCAGGCCGATCTCATCGACGTGGAGGCCGCGTGCGACGATGTCGGTAGCCACCAGCACCCGGGCACTACCCTCGCTAAAACGCCAGAAGGTTCCGTGCCCGGGCGTTCTGCGGGAGGTTCCCGTGCAACTCCACGGCGGGCAGCCCGGCGAGGGTCAACTGCTTGGCGAGCTTCGTCGCGGCGTGCTTGGTGCGAGTGAACAACAGGCTGCGACGCTGACCGGAGGCCAGCTCCCGGACTACTAACGATTTGTCGGCCTGCTTCACCGTGAACACGTGGTGGTCCATCATGAACACCGACGCCACCGGGGGGTCGACCGAGTGCACCACCGGATCGGCAAGGTAGTGGCGCACCAGCACAGCCACGGCACTGTCCAGAGTGGCCGAGAACAGCAGCCGCTGGGTGCCGGCCGCGGCGGCCAGGGGAGCGAACGTGTCGGCGACCTGCTCGGCCAGTTCCCGGGTCGGTACCAGCACCAGCGCGCGCGGGCGGCCCGCGCTTCGGCGCAGCCTTGAGCGGTCCAGCGCGGTGATCGTGGGAATCGTGAAGGCAAGTGTCTTGCCACTTCCGATTCGACCGCGGCCGAGCACATCGCGACCTGCCAGTGCGTCCGGCAGGGGATGGTGGCCGCTGATGCGTGGCCACCCCGCAGCCCCGCGGAGAAGCTTCTGCGCCGCGGAGGCGCTCGCAGTCGACCTCGGCGACACCACAACGGTGTCAGACCAAATCAGCCTAATTGGCGGTTCGACCTACCGTGCGCGGGTGGCGACGCGCGTGCACGAGATCGACATACGGGAGGGCGAGCGCGGATCGGGTTTACCTGGCGGCGCCATGGGTATGTAGCGGATCAGCCCCACAGCACCCGCCGACCAGCGAGGACGGTGTTGGAATGACAGACACTCGACGACTTCCGAAGCCGGTCGCGAACGAATGGGACTGGCAACTCAAGGGCTCTTGCCAGGGTCTGAACAGCAGCGTGTTCTTTCACCCGGACGGGGAGCGCGGTTCAGCCCGGTCCCGCCGCGCCGACCGCGCCAAGGCGATCTGCAAGCGCTGTCCCGTCCTGGAGCAGTGCCGCCGTCACGCGATGGCCGTGCGGGAGCCGTACGGGGTGTGGGGAGGTCTCACCGAGGAGGAACGCCGTGTGCTGTGGACCGGTGGGCGCCAGCTGTTGGTGAGCTGACAGTTCAGCTGGTCGCTACGGGGTTCATCGCCAACGGCTCGGTAGGGGTTCGGCTGCAGGGGTGAGGTGCCTTCCCACGGAGGCCAGGCAGGATCGTTTCCTGCGCCCGAACCCGAGGAGCCGTATGGAACACGTGGTGGTGGTCGGCGCGGGGCTGGGTGGTCTGCGCACTGTCGAGTTCCTTCGCGCAGAGGGCTACGTCGGTCGGATCAGCCTCATCGGGGACGAGCCGCATGAGCCCTATGACCGGCCGCCGCTGTCCAAGCAGATCCTCGCCGGGCAGTGGCCCGAGCAACGGGCTGTGCTCCATCGCGGCGAGCTGGCTGATCTGGATGTCTCGGTGCATTTAGGCACATCCGCGGTGAGTGTGGACGCCGCCGCCGTGGAGCTCAGCAACGGCATCCGGCTTCGCTACGACGCGCTGGTCGTGGCCACCGGGGTGCGGCCACGGCGGCTGCCCGGCCAGCCTGAACACCCGGAGCTGCATGTACTTCGCACGCTGGAAGACTGCCGGGGACTGCGGGACTCGATCTCCCGGGCTCGCTCGCTGCTGGTTGTCGGGGCCGGCTTCATTGGTGCCGAGGTCGCCGCCACGGCCCGCACCGTCGGCCTCGAGGTGATCCTGCTGGAGGCACTGCCGGTGCCGTTCGCCCGGGTCCTCGGCGAGCAGATGGGCCAGCTGTGTGCCCGGCTGCAGAGAGACAACGGGGTCGCGGTGCGCTGCGGGGTCAAGTTGGAGTCCTTCGTGGATACGAGCAAGGACGGTAATGGTGGGATCGCCGTCCGGCTGGCCGACGGGAGCATCGTGCGGGCCGACTGCGGCGTGGTCGGAGTAGGCACTGTGATCGACGACGGATGGCTCGCTGGCCTCGGGTTCCCCACTGGAGGCGGGCTGCTCTGTGACGCCACCGGTCTGGTGGAGGGCACCGGCAACGTCTACGCGGTCGGCGACATCGCCGCCTGGCGGCACCCAACAGT
>JALZCN010000159.1 GCA_030863045.1 Actinomycetota bacterium
GGCCAACCCGCCGAGAGGATTGAAAATGTTGAGTTCACCGACGATCCGCAACGCTTCAAAGTCAGTGAAGTTCCCCGTGCTCAGAGCCCGCAGCAGGGCGTTGTAGTCCTCTAGCTCGACCTCGCCCAAGTCGTTGTGCGGAAGCCCTTTGGAGAAATTTCCGATTCGGTTCGGGTACCGCTCCTCGTCGCCGTTGGTCGGCGTGGATAGCTGCGGATTCCAACAAGTCTCCGCGCCGCTCGTATGCGCAGTCGATCGGCCTGCCGGTTGCGCCGCTCAAAGTCCCGTGAAAATGGGGATACTTCCACCATGGAAACCCCTCCTTGCGGGTTTTACAAGTACGTAGGTGGAGACAACCCGCTGAGGATGAACTACGCCGTTAAATACATCGCAGGTAGCGCACGATCGGGTGGCCATTACAGTGAGCGGCCAGCGGCAGCGCCTCGTCGCCCAGTTGAGGGGTTAGCTCGCCTGGCTGACTGAGGACATGTTGAAGTCTGGAATCCGGATGGCGGGCATCGCGGTACGGGAGAACCAGTCCTTCCACTCCCGGCACAACGTGCGTTCGGTCGCGCTGACCTCAGCCGTGCGCCGGACCAGGTCGATCGGGCTCTCGTTGAACCGGAAGTTGTTCACCTGACCGGCCACCTCGCCGTGCTCAATGAGGTACACCCCGTCTCGGGTCAGCCCGGTGAGCAGCAGCGACACCGGATCGACCTCCCGGATATACCACAGGCAGGTCAGCAGCAGGCCGCGCTCGGTGCGGGCCACCAGGTGGTCGGTTGAGGCCGACGAGCCGCCGGTCAACAGCAGGTTCTCCGGCGGTGGGGTGAACTGGCCACCCAGTTCCTTCGCGGCCGCCCGGGGGTAGGTCAGCGCGTTGACCGTGCCGTTGCGTAACCAGTCCACCCGGTGCACCGGGGCACCGTTGTCGAAGACGCTCACCGAGTCACCCGAGGCGGTGGTCGCCAGGAACGGCGCAGTCCGCAGACCCGGCGCGGCCGGATCGGTGGCCAACGTGAGCGGCAGGTCGGTGAGCCGCTCACCCAGCCGGGTGGCCCCGGGCTGCCCGCCGGGTGCCGCAAAGGCCGAGTGGCCCTCGTGCGCCGGCCGGCCGTCCATCGACCAGGCCATGTAGAGCATCAGATCTGCGACCGCCGAGGGCGGCAGGATGGTCTCGTACCGACCCGCGGGCAGCTCCACCTGCCGCTGCGACCAGCCAAGCCGTCGCCGCAGTTCCGCCGTGAGAGCAGTGACGTCCACGTCGGAGAAGTCAGTCGTGTAGGCCCCGACCCAGGCGCTGCGCTTGAGATCATCGGCGATCTTGCCATTGATTTCCACGGTGCCGGTCGGCTGCACCCAGCGGCGGCGTAACCCGGTCGAGGACGCCAGCCACGTGGTTTCCAGGCGGTGCTCCGCGAAGCCGTAGAGCAGCGCACCCTGCGAATCGCGGAATGCCGCGGCCAGCTCATCGGTGAACCGGGCGAACACCCCGATCTCGGTCGCCGCCGCCGGCGCGTCGAAATCGTCGTCAGCCCCGCCCTCGATCAACGGGGCGGCATCGCGGGCCGGACCGGCCTGCCGAGCAGCGTCCTCGCTGGCTGTCACCACCGCGCGCACCTCGTCGAGGTCGACTCCGTTGCCGCTGACCGTGCCGGCGGCGGACCCCTCTGCTCCGTCCACCACCGAGATCACCGTGAACGAGCGCGTCGTGGTGTGCCCATTGGTGGTCATCGTGCTGTTCGCCCAGCGCAGGTTGACCTCGCTGGTGTCGCTGAGCAGCACCATGCACCCGTCGGCCTTCGATGCGGCCAGCGCGGCCGTGGTCAGCTCGTCAGCAGGGATCATTGGCCGGCCTCCTCGCGGGCATTGAGCACGTTGATACCGCGGAACAGCGCCGACGGGCACCCGTGGCTCACCGGCGCGACCTGACCGGGTTGGGCCTTGCCGCAGTTCAACGCACCGCCGAGCAACCAGGTGCCACGTCCGCCCACAGCGTCCAGGGCACCCCAGAAATCGGTGGTGGTGGACTGGTAGGCCACGTCCCGGAGCTGCCCGGCCAACTTGCCGTCCTCGATGCGGAAAAAGCGCTGACCAGTGAACTGGAAGTTGTAGCGCTGCATGTCGATCGACCAGGAGCGGTCGCCGACGATGTAGATGCCGCGCTGCACCCCGGAGATCAGCTCCGCGGTCGTGGTGTCGGCCCGAGGGTCAGGTTGCAGTGACACGTTGGCCATTCGTTGGATGGGCACGTGATGCGGCGAGTCTGCGTATGCGCAGCCCGCCGAGCGTTCCAGCCCCAGCCGGCGGGCGAAGACCCGATCGGTCTGGTAGCCGACCAGCGTGCCGCCGGCCACCAGGTCCCACTGCGAGGTGGCCACCCCGTCGTCGTCGTAGCCGACGGTGGCCAGCCCGTGCGGCTGGGTGCGGTCACCGGTGACGTGCATGATCGGTGCGCCGTAGCGCAACGTGCCGAGCTTGTCGGGAGTGGCGAAAGACGACCCAGCATAGGCGGCTTCGTAGCCGATCGCGCGGTCGTACTCGGTGGCGTGCCCCACCGACTCGTGGATCGTCAACCACAGGTTGGTCGGATCGATCACCAGGTCGTACCGGCCGGGCTGCACGCCGGGTGCCTTGACCTTCTCGGCCAGCCACTCCGGGAGCTGCGCGAGCTCGCTGTCCCAGTCCCAGATGGTGTTGCCGGCCAGGTACTCCCAACCCCGCGCGGTGGGCGGCGCGCAGGTTCGCATTCTTTCGAACGATCCGGCCGCCCGATCCACCGCGATCGCGGTGACCGCCGGGTGCATCCGTACCCGCTGCTGGGTGGTGCTGGTGCCGGCGGAGTCGGCGTAAAACTTGATCTCCTTCTCCGCGTGGAAACTCACGTCGGTGTGCTCGACCCCGTCCGCGGCGAGCAGCCGGCGCGACCACTCCGACAGCAACGCCACCTTCTCACCCAGGGTTACCGAAAACGGATCGATCTCATGATCGCCGACCCATACCGCATCGGCGTGCACCGGCTCAGGCGCCAACTCCACCCGCTCGCCATTGAGCGGGCGCAGGGTGCGGGCCACCTCGACGGCCCGCTCGGCGGTGGCCACGGCGGACCGGGGGGTCAGCTCGAGGTGTGAGGCGAACCCCCAGGTGCCTTCGACCACCACCCGGACGGCCAACCCGACCGTGGACGAGTCCTGCGCCGTCGCCACCGTCCCGTCGCGCAGCCGCAGCACCTGGTGGGCGGTCCGCTCGACCCGGACGTCAGCATGTTCGGCGCCCAGCTCACGGCTGCGCTCCAGGGCAGCGTCAGCCACCGATCGCAATGGCAGGGCAAGGAAGTAGGGATCGATCACGCCGGAGGTCATATCCGCTGACCCTAGCCGGGCGTTCGCCGCAGCAGTTGTCCCCAGTACAGGAAGTCCGGGGTTGACAAACTGGCGTCGTCACGGTCCGTCTCACACCCCGGGGTGTTGCCGCAGGCGGACGTGCCACCGGAGGCGACTTGTGCTGCCCAGTTGCCGCCTGTGCCACGTCAGCAAAGAGATGGATGGCTACCCGCTGGGACCCGCGTGACGCGTGTGACTGCTGTGATGCAAGACTTCGAAGCGCCCAGCAAGGGCACCATATGTCGAACCAGGGTTCCGATAGGGGGTAACCCCCATGTACCCGGCGGTGTGGTGGGGCATCGTATGGATTGTCGGTCGCAACGCCTGGGCGCAGCGCCGGGACGCCCAGCCAAAGTCCGACGCCCGTGACGCGCACACCCGCTGAGCCGGCACATCCGGCCAGTGGGGATTGCGCGAGTGGGCATCCAGGGCAGGGCCCGGGTCGTCATTCGAGGGGCCGACCCGGGGCCCTTACGCGTCGCT
>JALZCN010000165.1 GCA_030863045.1 Actinomycetota bacterium
AGTTTCAACGGTGGCGGTTACAGAACCGCGCTTCGGGGGTTTGATGGAAGCCATGAATGATCGCGACCACAACACCCCATCCAGCCTGCCCGCCGTGGTCTTCGCACGACCCGTGGTGCGTCCGCGCCGGGCGGAGCAGCGACTAACACGATGGCATTCCACCAGGCTTCCTGATTTGCTTCGCCGTGCGAGCCGATACCCCGCAGTGACCGGCTCCCTGGCCACCGCTGCCGGGCTGATGATCCACGCCGGCCTGAGATGGGCACTCGGGCCGGAGGGTCGATCCGCACAGATTGCCAGACCTGCCATTACCCCGACGCTGTCTGCGGTGGCCAACGGGGAGTCACTGGTGCAGTACAGCCGCACCGTCGTGGTTGAGACCTGGACGGTGCGCCGCCGAATCTGAGCCGGCCTCCTCGGATACCGCGATCAACCTTTGATGGCTGGTAGAGCAGTCATCACACCGCGGATCTGCCACGAATCAAACTCGACGGCATCACACCGGGACGCGGATGGTGACAACGGCGATGTCGTCTCGTGGTGTGCCGTCCTGGAATTCCAGTACTTCGCTGAGGACGGCGCTGGTCAGCGCTTCTGCGGAGTCGACGGAGCGCGCCGCGGTAACGGTGAGCCTTTCTTCTCCGTAGAAGTCTTTTCCACTGCGCGCCTCGGTGACACCGTCGGTGTAGAGCAGCACCGTGTCACCGGGCCGCAGGCTGATCTGTACATCGTGTAGACGCGGCGTGTCTATGACGCCTAGCAGCGGTCCTCGTTTCCCAACGGCGCGTAGCGTCCCGTTGGACTGTCGAAGAAGTGGAAGCGGATGCCCCGCACAACTGACCGCACCGCCCCACTCGCCGTCAACTTGCCTTAGCCGTAGCAGGGCGACGGTGCAAAATCGGTTGGTGTCGTACTGCCGTAGCACCTCGTTGAGCGTCCAGAGCGCGTTCGAGGGCTCGGCATTTTGCACGGTGGCGGCGCGCAGCGTGTAGCGGGCGAGCGCGGTCACGACGGCTGCACCGACGCCCTTGCCGCACACGTCGCCTATGGCCACCACCCAGTCGCCGGTGCCGATCTGGAAGACATCGTAGAAGTCACCCCCCACCTCGCTACCGTCTCCCGCCGGTCGATACGCCGCTGCGACGTCAAGGTTCGGGATGGCCGGCGGGGTCGGCGGGATCAGCGTCTGCTGCAAGGTCCGCGCCAAGGCCGTTGCGCGCGCCTCGGATTCCTCCGCCCGCTCCTTCGCGCGCAGCAACTCGCGTTCGTACTCCCGGCGCAGCCTAGCGTCGAACAGCGCAGTCCTTATGACCATCGGGGCGCCGTGCGGGTCGCGCTCGAGAACGGAGTTGACCAGTACCGGCAACCGCGAGCCGTCAGCGCGGATGATGTCGAGTGCGATTTCGTACGCTTGGCCGTGCATGCTGAGCATCGGGGCGTAGTGGGTCTCGTAATAGATCCGTCCACCGGCGGATAGCAGCTGCGAGAAACGCACCTGCCCGATCAGCTGTGCGCGGTCGTAGCCGGTCAACGTCAGGAACGTCTGGTTCGCCTTGATGATCATCCCGTCCGGGGCGGTGGACAGGTAGCCGCACGGCGCCCGGTCGTAGAGCTGTTCGGCGTCGTCGTCGAGGAGCGCCTCGTAGAAGGCCTCGCGCGCCTCGCCGGCACTCGACGTCATCGCAGCGCGAACATCGACCTACGCACGAACTGATTGATCGCTGCGGCTGTCTCTTCCGGCGCGGAGAGATTAGGGCAGTGTCCGGTGGCGTTCAACAGCACCATCGACGCATTGGGCATCCGGTCGCGGACGAACTCGCCGACGGAGACAGGCGCGATGACGTCATTGGCGCACTGCAGCACGAGCGTCGGCGTCGTCACGGCGGGCAGGTCTTCACGGTTATCGGAAAGGAATGTGACCCTGGCGAACTGGCGCGCGATAGATGGGTCGGTCCGGCAGAAACTCTCAGTCAACTCCTCCCCCAGCTCGGGCCGGTCCGCACGACCCATGATCACGGGAGCTATCGCGCTCGACCACCCCAGATAGTTGCTGTCCAGCGACTCGAGCATGTCGTGGATGTCGTCCACACTGAACCCACCAACGTAATCGTCGTCGTTGAGGTACCGCGGGGACGGGCCGACCATTACCAACTTCGCGAATCGTTCAGGTGCGGCAGCCGCCGCGAGGACACCGATCATCGCCGACACGGAATGGCCGATGAAGATCACATCCCGCAGCTCGAGCTCCGTGCAGATCGCGACGACGTCCTCGGCGTAGCCGGACAAGGATGAGTAGCGCTGCGGGTCGTACACCGACAGATCGGAGTTTCCGGCCCCGACATGGTCGAACAGCACGACGCGGAACTCGTCTTCGAACCGGGGCGCGACGTAGCGCCACATGTTCTGGTCGCAGCCGAACCCGTGCGCGAACAGAATCGGCTGCCCGTCCAGGGGCCCCGAGATGCTGATGTTGTGCTGGGACACAAGGCTCACCACGTCAGGCTACCCAGCACTCCTGCCATGAAGCGATCCTCCCGTACTCGGCCTGCATCGCCGCAGCCGGCTCAGAAGCTCGATCAGGGATCGGTGTGGCACCCACACTATGTCCCGCAGCAAGGGGTAGACCAGTGGTAGAACGATACAACCTACTGTAGGGAGGAACAGGTGGCACAGTTTCTAGATCATCACCCGACGGCACACGCCACTTTGACCGAGGAGTCCGTGGAACAGCTACGGAATCACATCAGGGCAGAAACACCGGACGACTTCGGCGTGAAATTGTTGAGTGTGTATGTGGCGGTGAACGGGGAAGGGTACTGTGTTTCGGAGGCTCCCAACGCGGAAGCGGTGGTCAAGTCACATGAGTTGATGGGGTACCTGATCGAGACCACAGACGTTATTGAGGTTGCCAGCCTGACATAGCGCGAATAATCCACCTCTTGGTTTTACTCCGAATGGTGCCCGAGGTGTCGCGTATCGAGTGCTGCTACCCGTAGCCGGCGCAGTAGGGCAAGCGGTTCGACATGTCGCAGACAAGGCTCCGATACGGCTTGCGCCGGCTAGCACACAGGAGTCGACAGGGAGAGTGCACATGCTGGTCCACATCGTGGCCGACTACGGGTTGGGTGACCTTGCCTTCGCCGAGGTGGCGCAGCGCCTCGTGCAGCACCTGCCCCATGCCCAATTCGTGCTGACATCGGTGCCCGCCTTCGACACGCTTAGCGCCGGCTTCTGCATCGCTCAGCTGGCGCTCACCGATGGTCCCACCGACCGCGTCGTCTACTGCAACGTCGCGCCGCGGGAGGACGAGAACGACCCGCGGCCAGCCAACGAAGGGGAGCGACTCGTCGCCGGCCGCACTCCGTCGGGCGTGCTGGTGGTCGCGCCGAACTCCAGGTACACGTTCTCGTTTCTGCGCCCGGCTGGCACCTCGCTACATGAGGTGCACGTGCCGGAGTCGAGCTCCCAGTTTCGCTCCCGTGACGTTTTCCCTCAGCTGGTCGCTGCACTGGCGGGCGGTGACGACACCGCTTTGGGCCCCAGCCTCACCGATGAGGCGGTTCCGCCGCCGCCGGAGCGCGCCGTGGCGTACATCGACGGCTACGGCAACCTGAAGACCACCTGGTCACAGCCACCGGTGTCAACTGGCACCCGAGTGCGGGTCCAGATCGGCGACCGCAGCATCGAGGCGACCGTGAGCGACGGCACGTTCGAGGTGCCGGCCGGTGAGACGTCGTTCGCACCTGGAAGCTCCGGGTGGAGCACTTCTGACGGGGACCTCGTTTGGTATGAGTTGTTCGCCCGTGGCGCCAGCGCCGCTGCGTTGCTCGGCCATCCGACGGCGGGCGTCGAGGTGGAGGTCACTCCCCTTTAAGCAGTGAGTATCCGTGCGGGCTTACGTCTGTGGTAGGCGCGGCACCGGACGGGCAGAGCCTCAGGCTGGTGGCTTCAGCTACCTTTTCGACCCGCGGGCGAGTCCTTCATCGACTGCCTGCCGTGCTTCGTCGGCATCACCCCACCCGTCGATGGCCACCTCCTTACCCTCCCGCCGTTTATAGGCCACGAAGAAATGCGCGATCTCTTCGACGAGCTGTTCGGGGAGATCGGCAAGGTCCTCCATGCTTTGCCAGTTTGGATCCTCGCAAGGTACGCAGAGCACCTTGGGTTCGCGTTCGTCCTGGTCACCGTCCCGTAGCCATAACACGGCCACCGGCTTGGCGTGGACGCCGCAGCCGGGGAACGTCGGTTCTGACACGGTGATGAGCACGTCCATCGGATCTCCGTCGGCGGAGTAGGCACCGCGGATAAAGCCGTAGTCGGTCGGGAACACCACCGAGGCGGACAGGAAGCGGTCAAAGACCATCAGCTCAAGATCGGGATCGTACTCATACTTGTTCCGTGACCCCTTAGGGATTTCCACGATGCACAGCAACGACTCTGCCACCCCGGTGGACTACCCCGGTGATGGCGTCGTAGAACCTCACGGGGTGTGAGGTGTTGTGCAGAGCGTTGGACGGAGCGGTAGGTCATGGAGCGAGCCACGGCCAATAGGGTCCACGGGAGGGCGCTGGTGTACTCGCCGGCGAGAACACCGCCTCAGCCCAACGGGGTGCCCGCAGCGACCGGCCGGTGCAGATGCCGATCAGCCCGCATCTGTTGCGCAGTGTCCGGC
>JALZCN010000213.1 GCA_030863045.1 Actinomycetota bacterium
CGACGCCTGCTGCGACGGGGGTGGCTGCCGACGTGCCGCTGTCAAACGGCTCGCTAGTGCCACCGGGGCGTCCAGGACCGAAGTTGCCGAAAAAATGTGAGTAGCAAGCGAGATCAGGCTTTTGCTGCGCGAACATCCCGGGGCCCTGCGAAGAGTACCCGATCCGTTCGTGGTGGGAGTTGACCGCGGCAACCGTGATCACCTCGGCAAGGCTGTTTGCTCCGTGGATGGACTGTCCAGGTCCGATACTGCTGGGGTGGCAGTTGCGGCTCGGGCAGTCTGCTCCACAGTTGCCTGCCGCGAAGAAGCACACCGCACCGGAAGCGACGACCTCGCGGACTTTGCGGTGCAGTGGGTGATTGATGTCCCAAATTTCGTGGTTGGGGACTGCCTCGCGCGGCGGGACGCTGGCAAACCCGTAGCTGTTCGTAGTGAGGTGTGGCGTCCCGTCGAGGCGGCGCTGGTCGAGTACCGCCTGAAACATCATCAGCGCTCCACCGGAGTTCGGGATCCCAAGGAACGGGTAGTCGTAAATCCGGACGGCGGGAGCAGCTACCAGTACATCTGCTGCGCACATCGAGCCGTGGCTGGTTATGGGTGCCTCCCCTGGCTGCTGCGCGTCACGACGGGCGAAGCCACCAGAGACGGGGTAGGACGTGCCATTCACGCCCTCGTCGATGATCCCCACAGTCACGTTCTGGCCACGGAAGCCGTCTAGCCACGCCACCTTGACCCCGAGCAACGTGCGGATTGTCTCCTGGGTCACCCCAGGGCGGAACGGGTGGCAATCCAGTCCGGCTCGTGAGCGAGCCTGATCGAACAGTGCGCCCAACTCCTCCATGCCCGGTTCTTCCCGCTGAGGCGAGCCGAACAGAACCAGTGGGGAATTAGGCCACACCCGGACGTCGTCGCGGACGCTCAGCTCCTCGAGGCGTGCCCGGTCGATCTCTACCGGGAGCACGACGGAGCTGGGTGACAGATCGTCATTCACCTCGGGCGTGGCGAAGTCGGCCAGCTCCGACGCGGGCCTGACGGTCGCATCGCGCGCGGTCGGCCGATCCTGTGTGAACATCGGCACCGGCGTGAGTGTCTCGTCCACCTCGACGCCAAGCCCGGCGACCGGGTCGAGGAACTGTGCCGCGTCCTCGAACGCCAAGGCCGCACTCTCCGCCGCACGCTCGAATGCCTCAAACCCGTTCCGCCGTTGCGGGGATTCGATCTCGATGAGCACCTTGATCCGTGCCATGGTCAGGCCCTTTCTCTTTCCGGCGCACCAGCGCGCTCCAGGCACCGGCACATGTTTCTGCTGTCACAGACTGTGATCGACGGCGCCCGTCGTGGCAGGACAACCGTCAGGCCAATTCGGTGCGTGGCCGCACGCCCAGTTGCGGTAGACCCGCGTGAGGTGGGCTTCCACCGTCTTGCGCAACACGAATAGCGACAACGCGACCTCGACGTTGTTCATGACGTGGGCCTGACGAGGTCTCCTGGAAGAGCAGTTGGGAGCCCGGGTAGATACCTGCCAGCACCGAAGGCTGGCCCCGACTGACGAACGAAGGGACAACGTCACAGGTTGGTTGTCTGAACGCGCTGTCAGCAACCTGGACGCCCGAAGCGCCGGTCAGCCCGTGTTTCGCATTCCGGCAGCGATGCCGTTGACGGTCCGCAATAGGGCACGGCGTAGGTCCGGGTCGGGTTCGTCGACCTTGCGACGCCGGGTCAGCAGCGAGACCTGGAGGTGATGCAGCGGTTCGAGGTAGGCCGCGCGCACCTGCAGGGTGTGGCGCAGCAGCTGGTGACGGGCGAGCAGGGTCGAATCGCCGGTGAGTCGCAACACCTCACGCTTGGTCAAGTCGTACTCATGCACGACATTGTCGAACAGCGGCTGCAGACGGGGTTCGACGAGAGCCGAGACGTACGATTCTGCGATCCGCAGGTCGGTCTTGGCCAGCATCATTTCGACGTTGCCGAGCAGGTTGGTGAAAAACGCCCAGTTCCGCATCTCTTCGAGTTCCGGACCGAGCCCGGCGTCACGGGCGGCCCGCAGGCCGCTGCCCAGGCCGTACCAACCAGGTACCACCATCCGGGTCTGGGTCCAGCCGAATACCCAGGGGATCGCCCGCAGCCCTTCCAACGTGGTCTTGCCGCTGCCCGGTCGCCGCATCGGTCGGGATCCGACATTGAGCCAGCTCAACTCGTCGACCGGGGTGGCAGCGGAAAAGAACTCGCCGAGCTCGGGAAGGCCGACGAAGTCGCGATAGGCCGCGTGGGCGGCTGCGCTCACCACGTCCATCGCCTCGTCCCACCGGGCCAGCACCTCTGGCGGTACCCGCGACGTCTGGTGCAGCAAGGTAGCCTCCAGCACCGCGGCGAGCAGGACCTCAAGGTGATCGTGAGCCAGCGCGCTCAAGGAATACCGGTCGGAGATGACCTCCCCCTGTTCGGTTACTTTCAGCGTGGCATCGACCGCACCGTACGGGGAGGCGGCCACCGCCTCCCCGGCCGGCCCGCCGCCCCGGCCGACCGAGCCGCCGCGGCCGTGGAACAGTCGCAGCCGCACCCGATGGGCGGCGGCGGTGTCACGCAGCTGGCGCTGCGCCTTGTGGATGTCCCACTGCGAGGTGGTGATCCCGGCGTCCTTGTTGGAGTCGGAGTACCCGAGCATCACCTCTTGCAGGTCTCCCCTGGCTCGGACCAGCTGCCGGTAAGAGGGATCCCGCAGCATCGTGTCGAGTAGTTCTCCCGCGCGGCGTAGCTCGGTAGCCGTCTCGAACAGCGGCACGAGGTCCACCGTGCACCGACCACCGGCCGCCGGTCCCCCTGCTGGTGGCAGCGCAACCAGACCGGCTTCCCGGGCCAGCACCGCGGCGGCCAGCACGTCGTCCACACCTTTGGACATCGAAATGACGTAGGTGCTGGCAGCCAGCTCACCGAAGGTCTGCTGGGCGGTTCGAATCGCGTCGAAGATGGCGAGCACGTCCGCCGCCGCTGGTGGTAGCTCGGCGGAGCGGGCGGTCAACGGCCGCCGTCCGGCCAGCTCGCGGGACAGCAGCGCCGTCCGCTGCCCGCGATCGAGCTCGGCGTAGGGCGATGGGAGCTCACCGAGGGGTTCGTAGAGGGCCGCGAGAGCGACATGATGCTTGTCGGCGTGCTCGCGCACGTCCAGGGCGGTGAGGTGCAGACCCAACGCTCCGGCGCTGCGCAGCGTCCGGGCCAGCGTGCCCTCGGCGATGCGTTCCCCGAGATGCGCACGCAGCGATGCGTCCATCACCTCCAGATCGGCGATGTAGGATTCCTCTCCCAGGTAATCCCGTCCCTCCTGGTGCGGGGCGCCATCGCGAATCCGCTGCTGGGTTCGGGTGAGGCGGGCGTGGATGAAGGAACCCTTCAAGCGGTAGGGCTGATCGACGTTGAGCCGGATGTAGCGGTCATAGACCTCGGGCAGCAAACGCCGGTCCTGGGCGAGGCTGCACCGCAGTGCCTCGGAGACGCCGACCATGCGCACGGAGACACTGAGCTCATGGATGAGCTGCTCGACCAGCGCCAGTTGGATGTTCAGCGCCCGGTCAGCGTAGAGCCGCAAGACGTCGAGGGTAACCTGTGGTGAGACGTTGGGGTTACCGTCGCGATCCCCCCCGACCCAGCAGCCGAGCACCACCGGACGCGACCGTGGCGGTAGCGCGAATGCCGCTCGCGCGAGCTCGTCTTCGAAGTCCTCAAGCAGGTCAGGTACAGCGTGGGTACCGAGCTGCTCGAGGTAGTAAGCGACCGCACGGGCCTCGTCGAGAACCGTCGGCCTGCCGGGTCGGATCTCGTCCGTCTGCCACAACAGATCGACCAGCCGAGCGAGCCGCCGTTGCAACTGCTTCTTGGGCAGGTTCTGATCGAGGACGTCGGCCACCCGGCGCAGAATGCCCTGCACCGACGCGCGGGATGCCTCGGTCGGGTGCGCGGTGAACACCGGCCGCAGCTCCATCCGCGCGAGCACCGCCTCCACCTCGGCCCGGTCGGCATCTCGGACCAGCCGGTTCATCACCGCGCGCAGCGGTCCCTGCCGCCAGCCGGCCTGGGTGCGTTGTTCCCGAGAGCGATGCAGCTGCTCAGCCACATTGGCGAGCTGGAAGTAAATCGAGAACGCTCGAGCAAGCTGGACGGCCGTACCGATGTCGAGCGTGGACAGCAGCGCCCTGATCTCCGTGCTGCCGTCCTGCGGCGCTGCCCGAGCCAGCCGCCGTACCTCCTCCACCAGCTTGAGCAGCTCCTCGCCGCCGTGGCGGACCAGCGTCTCCCCGAGCAGGGTCGACAGCAGGCGGATATCGGCTCGCAGCGCAAGATGTTCCGACTCGGAGACGACACCGGCGTGGGCGGCCACCAAGTCCAGACGCTTGGTTGGTTCAGCACTCGACTCGTGTCGGGCTGTCACCGTCATCTGCTTCCCCTCATCTGGTGGCGTTGAGTAGGAATACAGACCATTAGCGGTATTTCAGCGGCGGACTTCCGTACCGCCTCCACACCCAGTTCAACGTCGTCACAACAGCCTCAATCCATCCCGGCCGATCCGCCAGGTGGGCATGCAGTGGCCGGCGCATGGCGAGCTTCTCCGCGGCCAGACATTCTGCCTCGATCAACCCATCGTAGGCGACACTGATACTTTTTGTTACCGGGGACGGAGCGAGGCGCCATGGACCGCTCTTGGGGCTGACGATCGCGTTCGCCAGCCAACGGCAAGTCTCCACCACGCCGGCGCCGTACCAATCCGGCACACCCCGCCTGACTTGCTCGTCGTGTAACCGCTCAGCCACCTGCCAAAGCGCGACGAACTCGGCCTGCGGAACCCGCACGTTCCCCACCGGGATCTTAGCGACATCCGCAGCCGACACATCCACGCATCGATGGTCACACGCTAAGTCGGCATCCCCAAGCACAACTCCACAAGCTTTTCGCGCTGTTAACAACTCGGCGCTCAAGGTCGCCGGGCAGCGGGCCGCCCTACGTTGCCCTCCACCACCAGCACGTGGACCAGCCGGTCGTGGAGGCCCTGCCGCTTGGTGGGCGCAGCACTCCACCATAACGATCCCGTCGTATGCCACTCCGATCAACACGGCAGCGAGCAGTGGCCAGCATCCTTTCGGAGCGACCCCTCGGGCGTGGTAGAGGTCGATCAGCGCATTGTCGATTTCTCGTTGGTCTCGACCATTCTCATGCCGCAGCTCATCAATGTCGGTCTGCGCCGCTACATCAATTCAACGACGTCACTCGCCATGTCGGTAACCGTCTGCGTCGCGCCGTCGGCGGTGAAGGTCAACTGGTACGAGGCGTCAGTCAAGCAGGTCCGCAGCTCGGCTCGGGCCTCACCGGCGCCCCACGCCATGATCAGCTCCCCGGCTGCACCGTCGAGCAGGGTGAACTCACCGTGGAAAGCCGGGTGCATGCTACGGAGGCGGACCAACTGCGTCAGCGCCCGGACCACCGGTTGCCGAAGAGCCTCGCCTACCTCGGCCTCGGTGTAGCTGCGCCGGTTGATCTCCCGCGCATCCCCGGTGCGGGCGGCCAACGCTGGCTCGTTGCGGCCGGCGAGCAAGCCGACGTAGTAGATCTGCGGAATTCCCGGCGTGAACAGCTGCAGCAGCCGGGCCAGCAGGTAGCGCTGGTCATCCCGGCCGACGGCGTCGTAGGCGGTGCAACTCACCTGGTAGACGCCCCCACCCCGGACGGTACTCGCCCGGGCGACGCCGCCACTGTTGCGGGAGATCCTGGCCACCAGCGCATCGATCTGTGCGGTGGACAGCAGGCCATTGTCTGGGGTGCCGTCACCGGGGCCGGCGTCGACCATTCCCACGCCGTCGTGGGTGTCCAGCACGGTCATGGAGTTGACGGGTCGGCGGATCAGCCAGTTGCAGAGGGGGCGGCTGTCGCCGGTCAAGACCGCATGCAGGATCAGCGGCGCGAGCACGAAGTCGTAGACCCGATCCACCTGGGCAGCGGCTTGGACCGCGTACCGGTGATGCCCGTGCACCTCGGCGAGGACCTCCAGGCCGAGTTGTCGGGCCTCAGCGGAGATGTCGGCGATGAACTCGGCCGTCTCCGGCGTCATGAAGCAGGAGCTGCCCGGGGTCTTCACGGCGTAGCCGACGGCGTCCAGCCGGACCATGGCGACCCCGCAGCCCGCGAGCCGCCGAAGCACCTGCGACAGGTACTGGCGAGCGTACGGATGGTGCACGTCCAGGTCGATCTGGTGGCTGGTGAACGTGGTCCACGCCAACCGCTGGCGCCCGCCGAGGACGACCGGGGTGAAGGGCAGGCCTGGTCGCGGCCGGATGATGCGGACCAGGTCGGCCTCAGTCGCGCCGCCCGGAAAGACCCGGTCGTAGGTGAGGAACATCCCGGCGCACGGCGACTGGTCGCCATCCTCAACGACGTCCCGGAACTGTGCCGACCGGTCCGAGACGTGGTTGACGATGAGATCGGCAATCGTGTCCAACCGAGTGTCCAGCGACCCACCGAGCCGCCGCAGGTCCTCCCAGCTGCCCAGCCGCGGATCAACGGTGAGGTGGTCGACGGGGTCGAAGCCGGCGTCCGCGCCGTCGTATGGGAGGAAGAACGGCAACACGTGCACCCCGCCGAACAGCCCGCTGAGCGGACCCTCCAGCAGCCGGGCGAGGCCGGGCAGCGACCCGCCGAGCCGGTCGGCGTACGCAATCAGCTGGACCTGGTTGCGCATGCCGCGCTACAGGAAACGCGCGAGGAAACGGGTGGTGGCCGGTAGCGCGGTATCCGGATCGCCCCGCAGCCGGCACTCCAGCGCGAGCCAACCGTCGTAACCGATGTCGCGCAGCGCGCCGAAGGCGGCGGGAAAGTCGAGGTGACCGGTGCCGGGCTGGAGCCGGTTGGAGTCGTCGACGTGCACATGCGCGACCCACGAGCCGGCGTCGGTGATGGCCTTGGCCAGGTCGTCTTCCTCGATGTTCATGTGGAAAAGGTCGGCGCACACCCGGATGGAGTCGTAGCCGAGTTCGCTGCGCACCTCCGCGGCCAGGTCGACCGCCTGCTCCAACCGGTTGATCATGTAGTCCTCGTACCGGTTGATCGGTTCGATGGCGAGCCAGACCCCCTCCCGTGAGGCGTGCTCGCCGAGCTCCGCCAACGCCTCCAGCAGCACTTTCCGGTCGTCTTCGGCGGTGCGGGGCGGGGTGAAAGGTGGCAGCCGCAGGCTGAACATTCCCCAGCTGGCCGGCGTGAGCACCCCATCGCCCCCCAGCTCGGCGGTGACGCTGAGCTGGGCACGCAACTGCGCGATGGCGTCGCGTCGCAGCTCGGCATCGAAGTCGCCGATGAAGTGGTCCGTCTCCGGGCACACCGTCCGCATCACCACGCCAGCGCGGGCCGCGGCCCGCAGCTCCGGCAGCCGGCCTGCGAAGTGGCCGTCCCCGCGGGCACGCAACTCGATACCGTCGAAACCGGCCCGGCGGGCGAAGTCGAACTTGGCCTGGAGGCTGTCGCCCGGCAGCAACTGCTCCTGACATGAGAGCTTCATACTCATCAGACTCCTCTCCCGGGTGAGACGATGCGTCCATCGGTTGATGATCGTAGTCGGTGGGAAGGAGGCGTCGGTGCGAACGCTGGTCCTGGACGGTCCACGCCAGCTGCGGCTGTCCGAGCAGCCATCCCGCCCGCTACAGCCGGGCGAGGTGCGGCTGCGCGCCCGGCTGAGCGGGATCAGCCACGGCACCGAGCTCAGCCTCTACCGCGGAACCTCCGCGTTCGCCGACAAGGTGTTCGACCGCGGCATGCGCGCCTTCGTCGCTCCGCCCGCCGGCAGCGCGTCCGCATATCCGGTGACGCTCGGCTACGAGATGGTCAGCGAGGTCGTCGAGGTCGGCTCGGGGGTCTCCGAGGTGACGGTGGGCGACCTGGTGCATACCGGCACGCCGCACCAGGAGGAGACGGTGCTCGACGTGGCCGCGTCCCTGCAGGCCACCTACCCGCTGGTGGTGCTGCCCACAGCCGAGCGGCTGGAACGAGCCCTGTTCATCAGCTTGGCCGCGGTCGCGTTACAGGCAGC
>JALZCN010000020.1 GCA_030863045.1 Actinomycetota bacterium
ATTGAATACCTTTCCATGGCCTTGAGGGTGTTCGATGAGATCGACGAATGCGCTGACGATTTCGCTGACATGGCAAAAACACCGGGTCTGCGTGCCATCTCCGTAAACCGTAAGCGGCTCACCGCGAAGGGCTTGGCTGACGAAGCGAGGAATAACCATGCCATAGCGCCCAGTCTGGCGAGGACCCACAATGTTGAAGGGCCGGACGATGACAGTGGCCACACCCCTGTATCGCCAGTAGAAGTAGGCGAGAGTTTCGTCGAGTGCTTTCGCCTCAGCGTAGGACCACCGACTAACCAGTGGGGAACCCAGGATCCGGAGATCTTCTTCCGTCAGTGCGTCCGACGTATTGTGACCGTAGACCTCACTTGTCGAGGCTACCAGCACACGCGCCCCATGCCGCTCTGCGCTGTCCAGGACCGTCTCAGTTCCGCGGAGGTTCGTGCGCAGCCCACCCAACGGATCGTCGACGATGGTCTTCACTCCGACTGCGGCAGCCAGGTGAAATATGGTATCCGAGATGGCGGCGAGCTCATCCATCAGCGCCGAATCGAGTACCGAGCCTTCAATGAACCGGAACCGGTCATGAGCCCGCAGCTCCACAATATTGCGCATATTGCCCGTGGACAGGTCATCAATGCAGAGGACTTCATGGCCGTGGTCGAGCAAGTACTCGGTGAGGTGGCTTCCGATGAATCCAGCACCCCCTGTAACCAACGCTTTCACTCGGCGTGCTCCTTGTTCGTCACATGACGCTTGGTTCGCCCGACTTACGGCAGGATGCGGTTCGGTAATTGCGTTGCCTGGTACGTCGCGTCGAGGACAACCGGGAATTGCGTGAGCCAGCTGTAGTCGATCCCAGAGTGCAGTGTATGGACGATCACCAAGTCCCACCGGCGGCGACTCGACGGCGTGACACTTCTCAACACTTGGCCGGCGATCTTGACCGCCCCCACCATCGGATCGGAGAATGCCACCTTGGCGCCGGCGTCGAGAAGCTCAGACATAATTTCAAGAGCCGGCGACCCGCGAAGGTCAGAGACATCCGGCTTGTAGGCCACTCCCATTAGCAGGATACGTGCACCTGACAGGCTGTGGCCAGATTCGCCGAGGATCTCACGTGCGCGAGCAACGATGTGCCGAGGACGCAATGCAATTGACGTCATTGCGGTCTCGGTCACAGGAAGTCGAGTCCGTCGCGCCCGCAGCTGCCACAGGAGGTAGTGCGGGTCGCATGGAATACAGTGCCCACCGACCCCTGGCCCGGGGTGAAAGGGCATGTACCCATACGGCTTCGTCGTTGCGGCTTCGATGACTTCGAGGATATCCAGCCGCATCTCATGGCACGCCTCGGCAAATTCATTGACCAATGCGATGTTCACAGCACGAAAGCTATTTTCCAGTAGCTTGGTCATTTCCGCTGATTCCGGCGACGAGACCGGGTGCGCGTTTGACGTTATCCGCCGCAATAATTCGACTGCCCGACCCTGACAGGCGTCCGTCACTCCGCCTACCACGCGCGGTACCGACTCGTGACTGTGCTCCGTATTACCCGGGTCAAGCCGTTCAGGACTGAACGCCACAAAGACGTCCTCCCCGACCCGCAGACCCCGTTCACCAAGAGGATCCACGAGAAGGTGACGCGTACATCCTACGTACGTCGTCGAAGTCAGTACGATCAACTGGCCTGGAACAGCGTACTGAATGACGGTGCTGCACGCCGCTGAGAGCGCGGACAAATCCGGTACAAGGTATGAATCGATGGGCGTAGGGACGCATACAATCACCGCGTCGGCCGATCGAAGCAACGCTGGATTCGTGGTCAAGGTAAACGAATCCGAGCCCAGATGCCGCCTGAGTCGTGCGTGGTCGTCGGCCAGCAGATCGACGAACCCGGCCTTGATCGCGGCCAGCCGTTCTTCGCTCGTGTCAAGACCGATCACGCAGCAGCCGGACTCCGCGAAGGAAATCGCAGTGGGCAAGCCGACATAGCCCAGGCCCACCACGGCAACATGGGGATTTGCCGCGTCCGGGTGGCGGTCTTCCAATGACCTCATCGCCCGGCTGGGCTCGAACGGTCCGACTGCGACAGCCATGGTTGCGCCTCCACCGTGGCCATTATGTGCTCGAGAATGTTGGGTAACGTCGGTATCTCGGGCCTCCGGTAGGTACGCAGGTTTGGACACCAAACTAGAATCAGCATCCATGGTCTCTCCCCTCCCTCTGGATGGCCCATTAAACAATTCGACTACTCCGCGATCACGACATGATGATGACCGCTTTGTGGTTGAGGTCATGCTTAGCGTGATCAGCCTGGTGAGCAGCTTTCGGATCTCGTTTGCAAGTCGAAGCGATCAGGACGCCGGGTGGTGCGCAGTGCAGCGCTGACTCCACAACGGCATCGTGGGGTGATCGGCAAGGTGCGGTGCACTTCGCTACCAATGATGACGCGCGATGGGAGTCCAGCCGGTGGACCTCCAGGTCGGCGCGCTGCCCCGCGTCCGCGCGGTAGATCTCATCGCCGGGCATCATCGCTCCGCTGCCCGAGCGTCGAGCGTCTTGGCGATGATCACCGAGACGAGCACCTCGTGTCCAGCATCCCCGACCATCGCTCTGCCTCTACGCTGCGGCCCACGGTTACCGCTTGATCCTCTGAGGTGTACACAACAAAAGATGATCATGCGGTGAACCGTCCTGTGCGTGGGACCGGCACACCGCATGATCAGGATCTACGGCTGCTGGTGGTCGGATCGTCAATACTGGGTCAGGCGTTACGCTATTTATTACGCCGCTTGGGTGAAACCTCCGGGGGGTAAAGTTTTCATATCGATCACGCGATGCTGATGTGTCTGATGAGGCTAGTGAGTCCAGCGTGGCAGTTCTCATTGGTCGATACTTTGTCGGGCCGTGACCGTCGTTAGGAAGACTCACGAACGCTTAGTGAGGATAGGCTGGCTATAACACCGGCTGTGCTGAGGAGCTGCAAGGATGCATCTCACAAGCCGGAACGGGGAAGCGCTGAGGGCCTGAGCGGAAGTGCCGTCGCCAGTCTGCCGCTGATTCCGCTGGATCACTCGGCCTTCGGCGCTACCCCGGCCCAGCTATGGATCCACGCACCGCGGTGTCCAGCGCGATGCCCTCCTCGATCAACTCTCTTGCGGCTGACGGCCCCAGCCTGCCCATGAGGTCGACGACCGACAGATTGGGCACGAAGTCGGTGTGCGGCTCCTGAGGGTATGCGGGCGACGTCCACTGGCAGAACGTCACGGCCAGACCCACCTCCTGCCATCTTTGGAGGTTCATGTAGTTGCGACCCATGCTCCCGGACACGTACTCGCTTCCCCCGACCGCGGTCATTAAGTCAATGAGCCGCTGGTCGGCGTCCTGCCCGACGGTGTTGGGTCGCAGTTCGCTGGCGTGCATGATCGGGATCTTGATGCCCAGTAGCGCCGACAGCCGCTCCAAGCATGTCGCGGCCACGTCAGCAAAGCGCTCCTGCTTGAGGTCTCGAACCCAGTTCAGCTCCGCGCTTCCTTTCTTGCCGTACGTTCTGAGTATCGTCTGCCAATGGCGTGCCGACCAATTGGTCTGCTTGTCGACCGTGAGCGAGTCCAGAGTCTGCGTCTTCTTTCCGTGCACCGGGACCGTGAGCCACACCTCACCCTGCACATCCCTAATACGGTTGCGGTTCTGGAAGCCCGACCGAGAGTAGAGCACCGTATCTAACACGATATGTATGTCGCTGCTCAGCATCTTCGCGAAGAAGCCACCGTAGGGAAGGTAGGCAGGTTGGTGGATACTAACGCGCAGGTGTTCAGCCACTCGAACCGTCTCCTGTTCGGGCCGTTGTCGCACCGCCGCACCACAACCTACAGCATCCAGAGAGAGCTCAAGGATGTCTGAGCAAATGCACAACGGCCGTGACCAGGGCTGATGGCCCGTACAGTGGCACCAGGTTACTGTGGTCATCATGACACACCGGCTGCGGCCTGTCGGGCTGCTGTTGTTGCTGATCGCGGCGGCGTGCACGGCGGCCCAGCCGGGCGACGGGCGGCAGACCGGTGGACCGGACGGCGACCGGGTCGTCGCCGCCAGCATTCCGTACTACGATCAGCAGCGGGCCTTCGAGAGCGCGAAGAAGCACACCGATCTGTTCACTGATATTTCGTTCTGGTGGTATTCGGTCCTACCAAACGGCGACATCGGGCTCCTCGACGAGCGGTACACAAAGGTGAACCGTGGCATGGTTCGGCAACTGCAGGACCAGGGCATTCGGGTGATTCCCCACATCGCGAACTACACCCAAGGCGAATGGACCCCTGAAAACGCGAGCGTTGTCATCCGCGATCCCACGTTGCGTTCGACGCATGTTCGCAACATCGTCGACCTGGTGATGCGCGAGGGCTACGACGGGATCGATATCGACTACGAGAGTCTCACGGACGGTGACCGGGAGCCGTTGGTGACGTTCCTGACCGAACTGAGCACGGCCCTGCATGAGCACCAGAAGCTGCTCACCATCTCCGTCCAGCCAAAGGACTCCGATGCGGGCGACGGGCCACATAACCGAGCGCAGGATTACGCTGCCATCGGTGCGGTCGTCGATCGCGTCAATCTGATGGCCTACGACTACAGCGACAGCAGTGCCGACCCTGGGCCGGTCGCTCCTCTCAATTGGGTCGATGACGTCCTGGCCTACGCCACCAGCCAGATCCCACCTGAGAAGGTCGTGCTTGGCAACGTTCTTCTAGGCTACGACTGGGGTCGAGGCGAAGGCGAGACGGTGACCTGGGAGCAAGCGACCGACCTGGCCGATGAGCACGGTGCTGACATCGAGTGGGACAACGACAGCCAGTCACCGTGGTTCCGTTTCAATGGTGCAGACGGCCCTCACGAGGTGTGGTTCGAGAATGCCGAGAGTACCGCGCAGAAACTCGACCTCGTCAACAAGTACGACCTTGGCGGGACCTTCTTCTGGCGACTCGTCGGCGAGGACCCTGACACGTGGAGCCGTGCGAGCGAATTCCTTCAGTAGGAGCGCCCCTGGGGGCTCTGTTGCGTTCCCTGATCGCAGTCGCCGTGAGTGGCTTGCTATCTGGGAGTTTCAGACTGCTTGAGCGAGTTCATCGAAGGTAGCCGCCACACGGAGCTTCGGTGGAGCAT
>JALZCN010000256.1 GCA_030863045.1 Actinomycetota bacterium
CGCAAGCACAGCGAGATCATCGGTTCGATTAGCCAGGAGAAAAGTGCCCTGGAAAAGAGAATCGACGAACTGCACACATTCGAGCGCGAGTACCATACGCGCCTGAAGGGCTACCTGGAAGCCCAGCTCGCAGCGTTGGGCGAGAGCAGATCCGCAGCAGCCGACCCATATAACCAGCAGGGCTTTGGAGCGCACCATTCTGTTCGACGAACCCGGGATGGCGCTTCCGGCAGAGGAATCAGTGACGAATCGGGTAAGAGCGGGATCCCGGGGCAACCCGCCGTTGAGCTGGGCCGGGTCAAGATCCGGGATGTAATGGAGCCGACGCCACCGATAGAGCGTTCGGTTTCCTGACAAGAGCACCGGTACTGCACCCGGCCTGCCGAGACACGACGCTTTGCCTTATCTGAGATGCTCTTGCCCAATTGGCGGGCGCGCGTGAACTAGACGCCACCGACGGTATACGCCCCTGGTCACGTCGATGGCGTCTAGTTTACAGCGCAAATCGGCAATGGCCTCCTCGAGATGGTTCCTCGTGGCTCATAACTGATCGAGCACCAGCATGCCTACCTACCGTGCCTCCGCGAGAGGCGAGGGCCACGGTGAGGAGGCCAGCCCGGCACCCGCACTAGGTGCCGGCGCAGTCCGGCGGTGAAGCGATCGGCGAATGGCCTGGCGAACCTTCCGCTGAGTGATACCTTCATCACAGAGCGGTACGTCAGCGATCCTCGGGCGCGGCCGATGCTCAAGCGAAGCTGCTGACTGCCCGCGTGAGCCACTGGGCTGCGGCACATCGTCGCGGTCGATGACCGCTGATCGTCCTAGCAGGCAGGAGCAGGCATGGCACGCATCGGGCTGTTGACGTTCTCTGACGGGCGCGACTTCGTCCACGCCGACATCAAGACGTTCGGGCTGGAGATCGAAGGCCGCATCGCCCACGCACTCGAACAGGCCGGGCATGAGGTCATCCGCGCGACGGAGCCGATCTGGACCAATACGCTGGCCACCACCGAGGCGCGTCGGATCGCTGGCACGCGACCGGACCTCACCATCTTCAACTACCCGGTATGGGCCTTTCCGCACTTCTCGATGCTCGCCGCGGCAGCAACCCCAGGCCCGCTGCTGTTGTTCTCCAACATCGACCCGCAGTTCCCCGGGATGGTCGGCATGCTCGCGGCCGGCGGGGGGCTGGACCAGATCGGCCGGCAACACACCCGGGTATGGGGCGACGTGGCCGATTCAGCCGTGCGGGACCGCGTCCTGGAGACGGTCCGGGCCGCCGCCGCGGTATCCACGCTGTCAGGCAGCACCTTCGGCCGGATCGGCGGCCGCCCGATGGGCATGTACACCGCGGTGGCGGACACCGATCAATGGATGAGCACGTTCGGCGTGGACGTCGAAGAGGTTGACCAGTGGGAGATCGTGCGGCGCTGCGCCGCCGTCGAACAGTCACGGGTGACCGCCGGCCGGGAATGGCTGGAGCGCCACGCCGCTGGGGTGCACTACGACGGCAAGCAGCTGACGCAGGAGTTGCTCGAGCGTCAGATCCGCTCCTACCACGCCGTTCGGGAACTGATCGACGAGTGGAACCTCGACTTCTGCGGCATCAAGGGCCAGCCTGAGTTGACCACGCACTTCACCACGATGGACATCACTGAGGCGTTCCTCAACGACCCCTACGATTGGGAAGGCCCCAAGCAGCCCCACGTGTGCGCCACCGAGTCCGACATGGACGGCGCACTGACCATGCAGTTGCTCAAAGGCCTTACCGGAACACCGGTGCTGTTCGCTGACGTGCGGCACTACCACGCCGACCGCGACATCTGGGACCTGTGCAACTCCGGGCAGCACGCCACCTGGTACGCCGCGCGCAGTGACGATCCGGCGGAGAATCTGCGTTCGGTGAACTTCTATCCCGAGATCTTCTACTTCCCCGCCGGCGGCGCCTCGGTGTCGTTTTTCGCCGCGCCCGGGCAAGCCACCTTCGCCCGGTTGACCCGGATCGACGGCCGGTACCGGATGCACGTGGCCCGCGGCGCGTTCGAGTCCTACGACAACGCGACCAACGAGGCACTGGCGCGGCAGTCGACGTTCGAGTGGCCGCACGCGTTCGCCCGGCTGGAGGTCGAGGCCGACGAATTTCTTTCCGAGTTCGGGGCCAATCACATCCACGCCGTGCCTGGCGACCACGTCGCCGAGCTGCGCGCGGTGTGCCGCCTGCTCGGCATCGAGTGGGCCGGGCTGGGTGATGCTCATGTGGGTACGGCTCGGTGAGCTCGCTGTTGCTCGGTGTCGACATCGGCACCGCCAGCTCCAAAGGCGTGCTGGTCCGCGCTGACGGCACCATCGTCGCCACCGCGACCCGATCCCACGAGGTGTCCATGCCACGCCCGGGCTGGGTAGAGCATGACGCACAGGCGGTGTGGTGGGCGGATTTCGCGGCGATCAGCAACGAGCTGACGGCGGCGGTGGCCGAACCGGTCGCTGCGGTGGGCGTCAGCGGCATCGGTCCGTGCCTACTGCCGGTGGACAGTGAAAACCGGCCGCTGCGGCCGGCGATCCTGTATGGCGTGGACACCCGAGCCACGGTCGAGATCGAGCAACTGACCCAGGCGCTGGGCGAGCAGACCATCCTGGACCGCTGCGGGTCGGTGCTCACCTCACAAGCGGGCGGCCCCAAGCTGGCGTGGCTGCGCGCGAACGAGCCCGACACCTGGGCAGCGACCCGCCGTTTCTTGATGGCCAGCAGCTTTATCGTGCACCGGCTCACCGGCTGCTACGTCCTCGACCATCACTCGGCAAGCCAGTGCACC
The DNA here is from genome assembly GCA_030863045.1 of Actinomycetota bacterium. Classification (GTDB taxonomy): domain Bacteria; phylum Actinomycetota; class Actinomycetes; order Mycobacteriales; family Pseudonocardiaceae. The sequence goes on from JALZCN010000256.1 coordinate 2,814, forward strand.
CCGATGTACGACCCGGTCGAACACCGCTGGATCGAGGACTGGACCGAGCTGATCGCGCCCGGACTCGAGCTGCCGCAGCTGCGCTGGCCCTTGGATGTGGTGGGAGAGGTACAGGCCGGCGCCGCCGAGCAAACCGGCATCCCAGTGGGCACGCCGGTGGTGGCGGGCACGATCGATGCCTGGGCCGAGGCCACCAGCGTCGGCGTCACGGCGCCCGGCGACGTCATGCTGATGTATGGCACAACCA
>JALZCN010000280.1 GCA_030863045.1 Actinomycetota bacterium
CACCAGCTGTGGTGCGGGGCCGCGAAGGAAACGCTCAGATGGCGCGGACCGACTCCGCCTGCGGTCCCTTGGGACCCTGGCTTGACTCGAACTCCACACGCTGGTTCTCGTCCAGGCTGCGGTAGCCGTCACCCTGGATGGCGGAGAAGTGGACGAACACGTCGGGGCCACCCCCGTCAACGGAGATGAAGCCGAAGCCCTTCTCCGCGTTGAACCACTTCACTACGCCCTGTGCCATGTTGCTCTCCCTGTGGAATCTGATGCCTGGGCCGGCACCGTACCGGCCCGCGGTTGCGCGGATCACGCACGCCCATGGGAGAGATCCCCGACGGGAGCGCGAAGCCCGTAGTCAGAACATTCCACGGACGCTTCACAACGATCGGGGAACTACACGACCACAACCTGGCGCAAGGCTAGCACTAGCCGGCGCGCCACCAGCACGCGACATTCGCTAGATCGGCTGCCACGCGGGTTTGATGTTGGCGTTGCGGTGAAAGACGTTGTCCGGGTCGTACGTGGCCTTGATCCGAGCCAGCCGCTGGTATTTGGCCGGCGCCCGTAGGAGGCCCGCACCCGATCCTCCTCGATGTCGGCCATGGTGTTGATGTAGCCACCGGCACCGGTGGCGTGCGGTCGCAGCGCATCCCAGAACGACCGGACCCACGCACGTTCGGGTGCGAGCAACTCCACGTCATCGGTGAGGGCGACGATGTTGGCGGAGATACGGCTTGAACGGCTGCCGCCGAACGCCGTCTCGGCCTCGCCGACCTGCGCGTACGCTCCATCGAGACGGAACAGATGCAACATTGACTGGGGCGACGCCTTGCGCACCTGATGCTCGGTGATCACCCCAATCGCCTCGTCGGACAGCGCGTCGAGATACAAGGCCTTCTCATAGCAGTTCACCCCCCACCGTGCTTCTTCGTCGAACATCTGCTGCAGCTGGGTGTATGGCATCGGGGTGACGAACTCGAACAGCGGCGGAAGGGCCTCGCGGATCGGAGCCAGTAAGTGGGCGTGCTCATCGGCCGATCCGAAGCCGACAACAGCTAGCCCGTAGCAGGGGCTGAAATGGTGCTGCTGAGGCACGAACGGCGCCGGCGGAGCGTTACCACTGATGATCATGGCATTCGCATCGGCGGGCAGCGTGGCGAACACGTTCCTGCCGAGCCGCAGCGCCTCGGTGCCTTGGTCGAGGCCCCAGAAAAACAAGCTGACGTGCACCATCGGACCGACCGGATGCAGCCGGAACTCGAACTCGGTGACGACGCCGAAGTTCCCGCCACCGCCTCGCAACGCCCAGAACAGGTCGGAGTTCTCGTCCGCAGCGGCCCGTAACCGGCGCCCGTCGGCGGTCACCACCTCGGCGAACTCGATGGCCGCGCCGACATCGGCAGCGCTGCGGCAGCGTGCGATCACCGCCGGATACCGGTCGACCTTGCCGTTCCACACCGAGCGCGCCGCGTCGTAGCCGTGATCGCCGCGGACCAGTGCAGTCCCGGACAATCCTGCACCGAAGGCCTCGATATCAGAAGTCTGCGTCATGGAACGTCCCTATTCGCGAGCGAGCCCCCGCTGGCGCGACGGTACGCCGGGAAGGTGCAGCCTGGTAGACATCGCCCGAGCACGGCAGGTAACTGGCCTCGGCAGCCACCGACCGCGGACCCGCCGTCAGGTTGCCGTTGGCAAGAGCAATCCAGCGCCATCGTTGATACAGCGAGACACCGGAAATCCAGCGAATCGGCATGGCGACGGTCAGAGCCAATCGGGGTATCGACCTCATCCGCGTTATAGGTCGAGTTGCCACTCCACCGTCCGGCGATGCGGCCGAAAACCGATCGCCTCGTTGATCGCAACCATGTATGCGTTGGTATCAGCGTTGCATGTATCGATGATCCGCAGCTCGGCGCGCTGCGCGCGAGCATGCGCAAGGTTGGCCACCTTGATCAGCGTGCCCAGCCGGTGGCCTCGATGCTCCGGCGCCACGATGGTGTTCCACTGATCGGCGTACCAGTGCGAGGTGGAGTCGCCGACGATCTGAGTGAAAGCGACCAGCTGCCCGGTACTGTCCACAGCCGCGGTGGTGACCATGTGCAGGCCGCAGGCCAGGCAGCTGGCATCCCGTGCTCGCATCCGCCCCGCGTCGTATGCCTCCGCCTCCCACTGCAGATCATCCAGCGGGGCATCGGTGGACATGCGCCCGGTGAGATAGGCGATGTCGTCGAGCCACCGCTGCGGCGTCTGTCCCACCCACTGGACCATCGAGTAGCCCTGCGATTTCGCCCGCTGCTCGCCGAGCCGGGCAAGCACAGCTGGGTTCGCTGCGGTGACGTCCAGCCGCCGGCGGGTCTCGATCAGGACCGGCGCCGCCGCGGACGCTGCCGCGAACTGCCCTCCTGGATCGGCAGCGGCGGGGTCCAACGGCTGGTCCACTGAGCCCATGAGCCGGACCCGACCCTGCTGGGTGGCCTCAGCACGTAAGTGATCGAGCAACTTTCGACCGATACCCCGCCGCCGGTGTTCGGGAGCGACCAGGATTTCGCCGGCGGCGTTGTCCAGGTTGTCCAGCGTCGGGAGATATAGCACACAGCCGCCGACCACCAAGCCGCGGTCGTAGGCAAGCCACCCGGTCTCGACCTCGCCGGGCCACGGGTACCGAAAGCGACCGAGCTCGTGTACCCAGCACGGCGGCGGATCACCTGGCAGATCCGCGCGCACCAGCGCGCAGCGCAGCTCGTACCACTGCCGGATAGCCGCCTCATCGGAGGGCTCGACCGGCGCGAGGGACAACCC
>JALZCN010000289.1 GCA_030863045.1 Actinomycetota bacterium
GGTTGTGCTCGCGCGCTTGGTGGACCGCCTCAAAGGCGCGCTGCACGCCGGAGACGGCGTAGATGGTCGGTTCAGTGACCAGCAGCGCCCGGTCGGCGGCCACCAGTGCCGAGCGGGTCAGCTGACCCAGCGAGGGTGGGCAATCCAGAAGCACCAGGCGGTACGGCGGGTCATCGGTCGCAGCAGCCAGCGTGGACAGCGCGTTGTCCAACCGCCCGAGCCGGGCCCGGTCTGGATCCGGCCGGTTGTGCGCCTCGGCCTCCTCTGCCCCGACCAGCACTTCCAGTTCTTCACCCCACGCGCTGGCGGCGATCGCGCTCCTGACCACCGAGCGTCTTGGATCGGCCAGAACGTCGGCCAACGTGAATTTCGTCGCACCGGGCTCCAGGGTGACGGTGCAATTTCCCTGTGGGTCGAGGTCCACCACCAAGGTCCGGATCTTGCGCTGCAGGGCAGCCCCGGCCAACCCCAGCACGACCGAGGTCTTGCCCACACCGCCCTTGAGGCTGAGCACTGCCACGGTTTGCACCGGTGCAGCCTAGGGTGGCCCGCGTTCGCTGCTGAATGCACCGTCTCCGGGCGAACCCGCCGCGTCCCGCGCCGGATGATGTCAGTGGAGCCCTCTATCGTGCTGCGCATGCGAGCCTCAACGGTGCACCGCGCCCTGGAGGCCGAGGTCGCCGCGGCACGTCGGCGGTTGGGCATCGCCCCCAGGGTCCTGGACGTGGGCGGTGGCAGCGGCGTCTGGGCCGTGCCACTAGCCCGATCCGGTTGCCTGGTGACGGTCGTGGAGCCGAGCCCGGACGCGCTGGCCACCCTGCACCGTCGGGTCGCCGAGGCCGGCGTCCAACAATTGGTGACGCCCGTGCAGGGTGATACCGACTCGCTGATCGATGCGGTTCCCGAGGCCAGTGCCGACCTCGTGCTCGGGCACGGCATCCTGGAGGTGGTCGAGGATCCAGCTGCGGCGATCCAGGCGCTGGCCGGCGCCACTGCGCCCGGTGGCGCAGTCTCAGTTTTGGTGGCCAACCGGTACGCGGCGGTGCTGATACGTGCGCTGGCCGGTCGGCTGGTCGAGGCCCGCCGGGTACTCGACGATCCCGACGGCCGGCTCAGCGCTGCTGACCCAGTGCTGCACCGCTTCGATACCGCTGGCCTCATCGCGTTGCTGGAGGCCGGCGGGCTGGGTGTCGAGGTGGTACAGGGCGATGGGGTGGTTGCAGACCTCATGCCCGGCGCCGTGCTGGAGGCTCAACCTGGCGCCGGTGAGGCACTCGCCGAGCTGGAACTGTCTGCCGCCGGACGGGCGCCCCTGCGCGACGTCGCCAGCCGATTGCACGCGCTCGCCCGCCGCCCGCCGAGGCCCGGTTAGTCATGCACAACGATCGCGGCTGCCCGGTACTGCACGTTGACATGGACGCCTTCTACGCCTCGGTCGAGGTTCGCGAACGTCCTGAGCTGGCCGGTTTGCCCGTCGTGGTGGCAGGTGGCAGCAACCCGGCAGGGGACCGCGGTGTTGTGCTCTCGGCGAGTTACCAGGCGCGGGCGTTCGGGATCCGCTCGGCGATGCCGGTTGCACAGGCTCGCCGGCTGTGCCCGCAGGCACAATTCGTGCCGCCGCACTTCCCGCGGTATGCGGAGGTTTCGCGAGGAGTGATGGCGCTGTTTCGCGAGATCACCCCGCTGGTCGAGCCGCTGAGCCTGGACGAGGCCTTTCTCGACGTGTCCGGGTCATTGCGCAGGCTGGGAATGAGCCCGGCCGGGATCGGGGAGTTAATCCGCGGGCAGGTCTACGACGCGCACCGGGTGACCTGCTCGGTGGGCGTGGCCCCGAGCAAGTTCCTCGCCAAGCTCGCCTCTGGGCTGTCCAAGCCGGACGGGTTGCTCGTGGTGCCCGCCGACGGTGTGCTCGAGTTCCTGCATCCGTTGCCGGTGTCCGCATTGTGGGGAGTGGGCCGGCGCACCGCGCAGGTGCTGCGTCGGCTGGGTTGCGCCACCGTGGCCGACGTGGCGAGCACGCCGCTGCCCGCGTTGCGGCGGGCCGTGGGCATCGCGGTCGCCCAGCATCTGCATGAGCTCGCCAACGGCAGAGACGACCGTCGGGTGATACCCAACGTGCCGGAAAAGTCAGTCGGAGCGGAGGAAACCTTCGCCCACGACATAGCTGATCGGGCGGCATTGCGGCGTGAGCTGCTGCGGCTGGTCGAGCGCTGCACGGCCGCGCTACGCAGCCGCAGGCTGCGTGGGCGGACCATCGCGCTGAAGATCCGCTACCCGGACTTCACCACCATCACCCGTTCCCGGACCCTGCCCGAGGCCACCAACTCTGCGCGCGAGGTGTTCATGGTTGCCGTCGATCTGTTGGCCGGGCACCTTCCCCGCGGGGCCGCCGTCCGACTGCTCGGAGTGCGAGTGGAACAACTGGCCGGGGCGGGGGCGGCCGAGCAGCTCACGCTCGACGATGGGGAAACCGGCTGGGGAACGAAATTAGCCCCCGCGAACTGGCCGGACGTCGAGCGGGCGGCGGACGCCGCGCGAGCCCGATTCGGCAGCGCAGCGGTGCGGCCGGCCACCCTGCTGGATACCCCGGAGGTGTCGGAACAGGGGGAAAATGCGGCTCTCCCCTGAAACGGGTAACGGGATCGGCTAGTCCGTATCGCCGCGGGCTCGTATCCTCAACGGCAGGAGCCCACGGTTGGCGCCCGGTGCTACAGCGACTACCGTCGGGGGCGGACACCATATCGACAACCGGAGTGCCGGAGGAGGAGCGATGCCACTCTCCGAGCACGAGCAGCGTCTGCTCGACCAGATCGAGCGCGCGCTCTATGCAGAGGATCCGAAGTTCGCCTCGAACGTCCGGGGTGCCCGGATGCGCAGCCTGTCCCACCGGCGCCGGTTCCAGGGGATCGCGCTTTTCGTGTTGGGCTTGCTGCTTCTTGTCGCTGGTGTCATGCTTCCCGTCCGCCCGGTCGGGATTCCGGTCATCAGCGTGCTCGGCTTCTTGGTGATGTTCGCCGGTGCCGTCGTCGCGATCTTCTGCCGCCGTGCCGCCGGGGACGGTGGACGCGGAACGGCATTGGACCGTTCGGCCACGGGGCAAGGTCGCAGCACCCTGGCCCAGCGGATGGAACAGCGGTTCCGTCGCCGGTTCGAGGATCATTAGGGCAGGCCCGGTGTTCAGGCGCCCCGGCGTGGCAACGAGCTGGTGGTGAGCGCCGAGCTGGGAAACACTGCGCTGGGTATCACTGAGCGCGGCAGCAACCGGGCCATCCGGGTTTGCGGTGCGCACCGGGACATGCTGGCGCGTACAGCCTGCATGGCCTCGATGAGCTCGCCATGGGTGTCGCGGTTGCCGCTGGGAAGTGATGACTGGCCGGGGTGAGAGGTCCCGGAGTACCAGGATCGTTCCACCGCATCGACCAAGGTCCGTAAGCCGGTCTGGCCCGGTTCGTCCAGGCCATGCTCATGGACCAGCCGGGCAGCTGTAGCCCGCACGGTCTCTCCGACGGGAGGCACCACCCCGCGGTCTGCGGACTCTGCCAGCACCTCCTCCCACGCGGCTGAGACTGCTTGTGGCCCGCCGGCGCTGACCAGGTGCAGCCGCCGCCGGCGGCGACCCTCACGCACCGCCAGCGGGCTGAGCCCCGCCAGCACAGCGAGCATCAGCGACCCGGTGACCGCCAATCCGGTACTACTGCCACCGGCTCCGAGACCGGAGTCACCGGTGCCGGGTTGCGGGCGCGCTGCGGCGAGTGCGTCGGGTGCCGGCGTTACGGGATCGGACTGCGAGGGCTCGGCCAGCGGTGGCGGATCACCCTCTGGCGGGGTTTGCACCGGCGCATAACCCGGCACGGCAGTCCGTCCATCGGACAGCGGAGTTGGGTCGAACGGCAGCCAGCCGGCGCCCGGGAACCAGGCTTCCACCCAGGCGTGCGCGTCCTTGGTAGTGATCAACCGTGAGTCGCCGGTGGCGGTTCCGGGGGTGAAGCCGATCGCCACCCGAGCCGGCACCTGTAGCGTCCGCAACATGATCGTCATCGCCGAGGCGAACTGCTCGCAGTAACCCCGGCGGCCGGTGAACAAGAAGTCCACCAGAGCGTCTTCGCTGTTTCCCGGGGCGGTCGCCAGGTCGTAGCTGAAACCATTGCGCGGCTTTGTGAACCACTCGTTGACGGCGACGGTGGCGTCGAAGGCCGTGTCGCTGCCCGCGGCGACCTGGGCAGCCAGCGCAGCGACCCGCTGGTCCACCCCATTGGTGTCGAGGTACCGCGGATCAACGGTGGCAAACGGTGACCCACCGGCGGGACCGGCTTCGCGGAGTAGCCAGGGATCCGGCTGGGGGAGCACCCCGAGCTCGGTGTAGGGCTCAGCGCGTTGACGACGGTCGGAGAAGATCGTGGTCGCGTCGGGGTCGTAGTTCCAGTCCGGGCCGATGCCCGCCAGCGCCAGCGGGTAGCCGAAGGACGGCAGCCAGTTGTCCACATAGTGGATCGGCTCGATGCTCACCCGGAGAGTGGGCCCCGGCACCGGTGTGGTGACTCCGGCGGGCAACGGCAATCGCACGGTCTGTTCCTCGCCTGCAGGCACCGCGCCGTCCAACGAGCCCTGCTGCCAACCCACTCGGGTGGCGAAGCGGCTCAGCGTCAGCGCGCGCAGGTACGCCGGCTGATCCAATCCGCGTACCCGAAACAGCGCCAGCAGGTCCCCGTGGGACAACTGCCCCCGCAGCGAGGTGAAGGGGTTCAACCCGATCCCGCTCACCGGCTGGCCGGCGGCAGCACCGTTGCCGGTCGACCGGCCGGTGCCCACCGCGGTCACTGTCGTTCCGATGAGCAGTGCCACCACGACCGCGCCAGCCGTCACCGCGACGGCAGCGGGTGCGGCACCGATGTACCCGCTAGGGCCGGCGGATTCACCCCATGCCACCTGCCGGCGCTGACTGTCGACAGCAAGTAGCAGGGCGAACCCCACGGCGGCCAGCACAAAGCTCCACCAGGGCAGGGGCCGGTGCGACAGCGCAGCAGGGAAGGTAACCATGCACAACAGCACCAGGCCGGTGGACGCCGGCACGGCGGCCGAGATGGCGAGGGTGTCCACCGCGACGGCGACCAGCCCGACGACCACCACCACCAGGCACATCAATTCGGTGGTCGCGAGCACCGGAGGTATCCCGACTTGAGCTTGCTCGGCGGCGACTTCGAGTAGCGCATGCAGCTGTGCTGCCGCGGTTGGTCCGGGCAGCACGCCCAGCCAGCCGCTGGACGTAAACAACGCGGTGACCAGACCCACGAGCGTGGCGAGTTGACCGGCTGCGACCACGATGGGTGGCATCCGCAGCGAGCGCAGCAGCGCTCCGGTCGCGACCACGACCGCGATGGCCAGCGCGGCGGCGCCCCACCACAGCAGCCCCTCGAGCAGCGCGCTCAGCGACGTCGCGGCGAGTGCAACGGCCAAGCCGGCCACTGCGGCCAGCAGCGTACGACCGGCGAACCCGGTCACCGCGACACCTGCAGCTTGCTGCGGGAGTCGATACACAGCCGGTTCCACACCGACGACGGTGATTGCTCCGGGCGGGCCACCGCGACCGACCAGCCTGCCGCGACGAACAGTCGGGCCGCCTGCTCCACATCGAGTGCGGTCTGGCCGTCCGCCCTGGTGGCCCAGGCCGAGACGTTTAGCAGCACGGCGTGGCTGCGCATGCCGCGCGGGCGGTGTGCCAGCATCTGCTCGATAGCCGTCGGCCCGACAGCGCCGAGCACGGCGACCACCTCCTGCCCGTCGGCCAGCCCCGGTACACCGGCAAGGTCGCGTTGCTCGCTCGCACACAGCGCGGCGAGCGCGTCGAGCGCGGTATCGATGGTGTGATCAGGTCCGTCGGCGGCACCGGCGCGGATCACGCCATCCCCCGTGACCAGGCGCACCCGCTGCCCGCGCCGCTGTAGGTGCGCATACACGCTGGCGACCATTGACACCGCGTACTCCAGGCTCGAGGTGGGTCCAGCGCCACGATGTGCCACGGCGCGATGGTCCAGCAGCACAGTCGCACCACCGTGCTCGGGCCATTCCTCGACCCGAACCATCAACTCGTCTCGCCGGGCTGTCGTGCGCCAGTGCACCTTGCGCATGTCGTCACCCTGCCGGTAGCTGCGTACCACAACCCCGTCCTGGCCGGGGCCGGCGCCAGCTCGCCCGCCGCCCGCCTCGCCGGCGCCGAGTTCGCCTCCGGTGGGCAACCCACTCAGCGACACCACCGCGGGGGTCACCACCAGCCGGCTGTGACCGGCCAGCGTGCGACTGAACTCTGCGAGGCCAAGCGGATCGGTGATCCGAGCCATCAGGGGGCCCATCGAGTGCACTTTGCGCTCCACCGGGTGTAACGGGTAGAGCAGCCGCACCTCGCGATGCTGCGGAAGCCGTGCCACGACGGCGCGGCGACTGCCGCCCAAAGCCTCAGGTACCACGTCCTCGAGCAGCAACCGGCCGCTCAGCCGTCCAGTGCACCGCAGCGTCAGTTGCACCTGGCAATCGCCGCCGACTGGAACTCGGGGGGGCAGAAGTTCCCGGTTCGCCCGCAACCTGACCTGGGTATGCCCGACCACCACGCTGGCCAGCAGCGGCGCCAACATGGCGAACGCCGCGACCCGTAGGAGGTCCCGTTCGTTGACCAACACCGCGCACAGCGCTGCCGCGAGTCCGGCGGCCAGCAGACATCGGCCGCGGGTGGTCAGGCCACCCAGCCGCCCTGGCGTGCTTAGACGACTCAGCCGCCCCGGCACCTAGGGCACCCGGGGCGAGCGGTACCAGACCGCGGCGCCGTTGCGACCGCCGTGGCCGTCGACAGGGACGTGCGGTGGCCCGGCCGGTGCGTGAGGTACCGGCACTCGCGCCAGCACATCCCTGACCAGGTCCCGGGGAGAAAGCCGGTCGACCTGCGCCTGCGCGGTGAGCACCAGCCGATGGGACAGCACCGGTTCCGCAACAGTCTGCACGTCGTCGGGGACCACGAAGTCCCGCCCGGCCAGCGCAGCGGTCGCCCGGCTAGCCCGGACCAGCTGCAACGTGGCGCGTGGTGAGGCGCCCAGCCGAAGATCGGATAACCGGCGGGTGGCGCTGACTACTTCAACCACGTAGCGGCGCACGTCGGCGGCTACGTGCACCAGCCGCACCGCCTGGCACAAAGCGCCCACCTCGGCCGCGGTGGACACCGGCTCAAGCGCGGCGAGGGGGTCGGCGGTGGTGTGCTCATCGATCATTGCGAGCTCCGCGGCGGGGTCGGGATAGCCCAGCGAGATCCGAGCCGTGAACCGGTCACGCTGGGCCTCGGGCAACGGGTAGGTGCCTTCCATCTCCACCGGGTTCTGAGTAGCAATCACCATGAACGGGCCGGTCAGCGGGTAGCTGTGCCCATCAACTGTCACCTGCCGCTCTTCCATGCACTCCAGTAGCGCGGACTGGGTCTTGGGAGAGGCGCGGTTGATCTCGTCGCCGACCACGACATTGGCGAAGACCGGACCCTCTCGGAAGTCGAAGTCCCCGGTGCTCCGGTTGAAAACCGACACCCCGGTGATGTCGCTGGGCAGCAGGTCCGGCGTGAACTGGATCCGGCTGACCGTGCAGTCCACGGATCGGGCCAACGCTTTGGCCAGCGACGTCTTGCCTACTCCCGGCACGTCCTCGACCAGCAGATGGCCTTCGGCAAGTAGGGTGATCAATGCGGTGCGGACCGCGTCGGGCTTGCCGACCAGCACCCGTTCGACGTTGCCCACGATCCGTTGCGCCACGGCGTACACATCCGCCAGTTGCGGCGCACGCGGATCTCGTTGGCTCACGCAATCTCCTGACCGTCTTTCCGGTCGCTGGTGAACGCCAGCGCTGAGTGGAGTCTGTCAAACCGTGCCGGAACCACCGGCCCGGGTCAGCGCCTCCTACGCCAGACCGCGACAAGCATCCATATGACACAGCCCGAGGGCAGAAATGTCCAGGAGGAGGGTCCCCACTTCTCCCCACTCGGGCAACACGGGCGGCCTGACGCGCCAGCGTGGCGCGAAGTCACCCGCGCGCCCGGAGCCGGTGAACTTGACGACGGCGACCGTCCGGCCAGTTGCCACATCGGCCATGCCGGTTCCCGGTGCCCAGCACTGCCCCACTGAACGCCCTCGTCCAAGCACCTTCGTAACCGCCCCCCTCCGGTTGAAACCGCTGAACAGGCTTGATTACTGGTGGCAGCCAACTACACACGGTGTCCACGCGTTGACAGTGGCGGGAAGTGGGGTATCGTGGTGAGCAATGGAGCGCAAGGGGGCTCCATGGTCGGTCCACCGGGCGGGTGGGGAGGTGGGTGGCCGTGTTTTTGGGCACACACACCCCCCGGCTCGACGACAAGGGCCGGTTGACGTTGCCGGCGAAGTTTCGTGACGCGCTCGCAGGGGGGTTGATGGTCACCAAGGGACAGGACCACTGCCTCTACGTCTTCCCGCGCGCGGAGTTCGAGGAGATGGCCCGCAGGGTGGCACAGGCGCCGTTCACCAACGAGGCGGTGCGGGCTTACCAGCGTTATCTGTTCGCCGGCACCGACGAACAACGTCCGGACGGGCAGGGCCGCATCTCCATAGCGCCCGAGCTGCGGCGCTACGCCGGGCTGAGCAAGGACTGCGCGGTGATCGGGGCGATCAACCGTCTGGAGATCTGGGACAGCGCGGCATGGCAGCGCTACCTGGAGGAACACGAGGAGTCCTACGCCCAGGCACAGGAGGAGGTGCTGCCTGGGGTGATGTAACCGGTGATGTAACCGGTGCCGCGAGGTCTCCGCCCGGCAGCCGCATCGACTGATGATGCGCAACGACACGGACCTGAGCCAGCCCTGACGCACCTTCCCCGGCGCCAGGATCTGGCACCGGGCGGAGACCTGGGGGCACCGGAAAGCTCCGATCGAACCGGCGATCTTGGTCGCTGAGCAAGAATGTGCACAAGGAGATGGGTGTGAGCGCAGGGAGACTGCTGGTGGCCGATCACCCCCCCGGAGACAGCGAGTCCTCCCCGGGGCACCCCCAGCACTCTCCCGTGCTACTGCACCGGTGCCTGGAGCTGCTCAGCCCCCCGTTGGCGGACCGACCGGCCGTGCTGCTGGACGCCACGGTAGGCCTCGGTGGCCACGCCGCTGCGCTGCTCGACGCCCATCCTGGGCTCACCCTGATCGGCCTGGACCGGGACCCGCAAGCGCTGGCTGTGGCGCGCGATCGGTTGCAGGCCTATTCCGAGCGGATCCATCTGATTCATGCGGTCTACGACGAGCTACCCCAAGTTCTCCAGCGCCTGGGTATTCCATGCCTCGACGGCGTGCTTTTCGACCTCGGTGTGTCCTCGCTGCAGCTCGATGCAGCCGAACGCGGCTTCTCCTACGCCCGCGACACCCTGCTGGACATGCGGATGGATCCCAGCGGCGGCCCTACTGCGGCCGACGTGCTCAACGGGTACTCGCAGGCTGACCTCGCCCGGGTGCTTCGGGAGTACGGCGAAGAGCGCTTCGCCGGCCGGATCGCCGCGGCGATTGTGGCACAGCGAGCCCGACGGCCCTTCGACACGACGGCCGCGCTGGTCGAGGTGATCTATCAGAGTGTCCCGGCGGCCACTCGCCGGCACGGCGGCCATCCCGCCAAGCGGACCTTTCAGGCGTTGCGGATCGAAGTCAACGGCGAGCTCGCCGCACTGCGCTCGGCGATACCTGCGGCGCTGGAGGCGCTGTCGGTGGGCGGGCGACTGGTGGCGATGTCCTACCACTCGTTGGAGGACCGGATCGTGAAACGGGCGCTCGCTGCGCTGACCACTTCCCGCACCCCGGCGGGCTTGCCGGTCGAGCTGCCCGACCACGAACCGCAACTGCACACGTTGACCCGTGGCGAATCCGCCGGCCCGGCTGAGACGGAAGCCAATCCGCGGGCCGCATCGGTGCGGTTGCGGGCTGTGCAGCGCATCGCTGCGGCTTCCCGAAGCCGGGCGGAACAACGTGGATCCGACCAGCATGGGTCGACGTCGTGACGGCTCTTACCGGCACCCCAGCCCAGGGCAGGATCACGGCGCAGATGCGCGGTAAGGCCACGGCGCCGAAGCGCGGTAGGACCGCGGTGCCCACCCGCAACCGGGACGCTGAGGCGCAGCGCGGGCGCTCCCCGGCCGTTGCGCGCGCCTACGCCCGCCGGGCGCAGCGCACCGGAGGGAGCCACAGCCCCACCAGCACCGACGCCGGCCGGGCGCCGTTCGTGGTGCTGGTGATGATATTGCTCGCGGTTGCGCTGGTGGCCACGTTGTGGTTGTCCACGGCCGCGGCCGCCGACTCCTACGAGCTCCAGGATGCGCGCAAGGACGCCAGGAACCTGACCGAACGTTCGGAGGGCCTCAGCCGCGAGGTGGCCAGCCTCGAGACCGCACCCGAACTGGCTCGCCGGGCCCGGCAGCTGGGCATGGTTCCGGCCGGCGATCCCGCTCGGTTGGTCGTCCGCCCGGACGGCGCAGTCGTCGTGATCGGCGAGCCCCGGCCGGTCACAACGCCGGTCCCGCCGCTGATAGTGGCGGCGGCGCCCCTTGTACCGGCGGCGCCCCTTGTACCGGCACCCCTCCCGCCGGTTCCTGTTGAGCTGGCGCCGGAGGCACCGGCACCGGGATTGGCACCTGCACAACCTGCTCCACCGCCGGCACCTGGCATGACCTGATGAGTCCGGTGTCGTTCCTGATCGGCGCAGTGATTTGGGCGCGCTGAGTACCCGCCGGGCCACTGCCAGGCCCCGGCCCCGCCGCCGGCCCCGCTTGTCGACATCCGGTCGGCACAACCGGCTGTTACTGGGTCAGCTGGCGCTCGTCCTCGCGTTGGTGGCCGCGGGACTCAAGCTGATCGTAGTGCAGGGATTGCAGTCGGCGGAGCTCTCGGCTCAGGCCGCAAATCAGCGCACCACCGTGCAGAGACTGCCCGCGCCGCGCGGCGCGATCACCGATCGCAACGGCACGCCGCTGGCCTTCAGCGTCGCGGCCCAGGCCCTGTACGCCCAGCCCAATCGGATCATCGCCGAGCAACGTGCGGTCGGGGCCGACCCGGATCTGCACAAGCAGGCCATGGCGCGCCGGGTGGCTCAGGTGCTCGGACCGGCGGTGTCCGAGCAAGAGCTCCTTGGCCAACTGCGCAGCGACCGGACCACAGTGCTGCTGGCGCCCTTCGTGCGGCCGGCTCAAGCCAGGGTGATCCAAGAGGAGTTTCCGGAGATCAGCGCGGAGTACCGGGAGATCCGGCAGTACCCCGGCGGTGAGCTCGCCGCCAATGTGCTGGGCGTGGCGAACTGGCGTGCTGACGAGCGCAAAGTGCGGGGACTAACCGGCCTGGAGAACTACGCCGACAGCCTGCTGGCCGGCCGGGACGGTCGCCGGGTGGTGGACACCGCCGAGGGTTCGGATGCGGTCATCCCCGGCAGCGAGCGTGCCGTGCAGTCGCCGGTTCCTGGTTCCGGACTCGAGCTCACGCTGGACTCCGACCTACAGTTCACCTTGCAGCAGATGCTCGGCGACTACGCCCGCAAGCACCGCGTCAAAGGCGCGAGTGCGGTGGTGCTCGACGCGCGCACCGCCGAGGTCTATGCCATTGCCAACGACGTCACCTTCGACCCGAACAACCTCGGGGCGGCGACCCCTAAGTTGTTGGCCAACCCGGCGGTCTCGACGCCCTTCGAACCAGGTTCGGTGAACAAACTGATCACCGCGGCCGCGGCGATCGAGGACGGACTTGTCACGCCGGACAGCAAGCTCAGAGTCCCAGGCCAACTGAGGATTGCGGACCGCACCATCTCCGACGCGTGGCCACACGGCGTTCTGACCTTTACGTTCACCGGGGTGCTGGCCCGGTCGTCCAACGTGGGCACCCTGCTCACCGCCCAGCGCCTAGGCGAGGAGCGCTTCGTGGACATGTTGACCCGGATGGGTCTGGGTCAGCGCACCGGCGTGGGGTTGCCCGGGGAGAGCGCGGGTCGAGTGCCGCCCCGTGACCAGTGGTCCGGTAGCACGTTCGGCAACCTGCCGATCGGTCAAGGGCTGTCGATGACGGTGCTGCAATTGGCCGGTATGTACCAGGCAATCGCCAACGACGGTTTGCGCATCCCGCCACGCATCGTCAGTGCCGAAATCGCCCCGGACGGCACCCGGACCGACGCCAAACGACCCGACGGTATCCGGGTGGTCAGCCCGCAGACCGCCCGCACCGTTCGGGACATGCTGCGCGCGGTCGTGCAGGATGAACCGAGACAGCGTGGCACCAGCCCGGAGGCGGCGCTAAAGGGCTACCAGGTCTCGGCCAAGACCGGCACCGCACAGCAGGTCGACCCCAGCTGTGGTTGCTACAGCACCACGAACTACTGGCTCACCTTCGCCGGCATCCTGCCCACTGACGCCCCGCGCTTCGTGGTCGCGATCGTGCTGGACAATCCGGTCGCCGCGAACGCCGCACCGCTGTTCCACGACATCGCTTCCTACCTGGCGGGGCGCTACCAGATCCCGCTGTCTCCCGGACCCAGTCCATTGGTCACCCTCACCCTGGACTAGCGTGCCGCTGGGCTTACAGCTTCAACCCGCCCCGACCCCGGACCGTGACCGCCCCTGTGACTCCCTCGCTCGCCGAGACGCCGCTGCGGCCCTCGCACATCGCGCCGACCCCGGTGACCGCACTCGCTGCGCTGGTCGGCGCGACCGTTTCAGCCTCCCCGAACCGGGCCCAGTATCGGATCCCCGATCAGGTTCTGGTCACGGGTATCACCCTGCGCGCCCAGCAGGTGCGCCCGGGTGACCTGTTCGCGGCGCTGCCCAGCCTGACTCCTGGCCGCCCGCATGGTGCCGACTTCGCCGACATCGCGTTGACCGGTGGCGCCGTTGCGGTGCTCACCGACCCAGCGGGTGCGCGCCGCCCGGCGCTGGCTCGCGCCCCGGTGCCGGTGCTCATACACCCGGAGCCCCGGGCGGTACTGGGTACCCTGTCCGCCCGGATCTTCGGTGACCCCTCTGCCCAGCTGGCGGTGCTCGGGATCACCGGCACCGCCGGCAAGACCACCACGGCGTACCTCCTGGAGGCAGGCTTGCGCGCGGCCGGTGCGGCCACCGGCCTGCTCGGCACCGTGCAGGTTCGGATCGGCGAGACACTGCTGCCCAGCACATTCACCACGCCAGAAGCTCCGGACCTGCAGGCGCTGCTGGCCTTGATGGTCGAGCGCGGTGTCACCCACCTCCCGATCGAGGTCTCCAGCCACGCCTTGGCGCTGGGCCGGGTGACGGGCACGACCTTCGCGGTCGGCGCATTCACCAACCTGTCCCAGGATCACCTGGACTTCCATGCTGACCTTGGCGACTACTTCGCTGCCAAGGCGATGCTGTTCGACGGGCGGGCCCGCGTTGAGGTGGTGTGCATCGACGACGCCTGGGGACAGCGGTTGGTGACCGGCGAGACGACGACGGTCTCGCTGGGAGGCGAGGCGACCTGGCACGCGGCAGACATCACCACCCATCCGTCGGGCAGTCACACCTTCGTCATCCTGGGTCCTGGCGGGCTGGAGCTGCCAGCGACCGTCCAGTTGCCGGGCGTGTTCAATGTGGCCAACGCGCTGCTCGCGGTGGCCGTCGGCCACGCTGCAGGAGCCGATCCGGTGCTGTTGGCGCAAGGCATCGGCACCGCCGAGGTGCCCGGCCGGATGCAGCGCATAGACGCTGGCCAAGACTTCCTCGCGGTGGTGGACTACGCGCACAAGCCGGCCGCGGTCGCCGCGTTGCTCGACGCGATGCGTGCCCAGGTTCCCGGGCGGCTGCTGGTGGTGCTGGGCTGCGGGGGGGACCGGGACAGTGGCAAGCGGCCACTGATGGGCGCCGCGGCAGCCCGCCGTGCGGATCTCCTGGTGATCACCGACGACAACCCGCGCACCGAGGATCCCGCGGTGATCCGGGCGGCGATGCTCACCGGGGCCGCCGCCGGGCCCGCTGAGGTCGTGGAGATCGCCGATCGGCGGGCCGCGATCGCCCACGCCGTCGCCGCCGCCCGACCCGGCGATGCGGTCGTGGTCGCCGGTAAGGGCCACGAGACAGGTCAGCAGGTGTGCGGCAGCATGCGCCCGTTCTCTGACGCTGAGGTGCTCGCCCGCGTCCTGGCGCAGCGGAGCGCTCGATGATCCCCCTGACGCTGGCCGAGGTGGCCGACGCAGTCGGAGGCACCGTGCTCGGCTGTGACGGAACCCAGCTGATTTCCGGCAGCGTCGAGTTCGATTCCCGCCGCGTCGGCGCTGGCGGGTTATTCGTCGCCATCCCGGGCGAACGGGTCGACGGGCACGACTTCGCGGCCATCGCCATGGCCGCGGGCGCCGTCGGCGTCCTCGCCGGGCGACCCGTCGGCGTCCCCGCGGTGCTCGCCCCCCGGCCG
>JALZCN010000304.1 GCA_030863045.1 Actinomycetota bacterium
GGCCACCAGGGCCACCTCCCAAGGCCGTTGCGGCGGCCGCAACGGTTGATCGATGCGTCCGACCTGGAGCACGAAAACCCGGTCGGCACCCAGCTCGACGGCGTGCCCCAGCGGGATGCTGTTGACCAGGCCACCGTCCAGGTAGTGCCGGCCGTCGACGACCGCGGGCGGCAGCAGCCCAGGCACCGCAGCCGAGGCCAGCACGGCATCGACGACAGGACCACGGTCAAACCAGTGCTCCGCGGCATCCTCGATGTTGGCAGCGCAGCAGGTGAAGCGGACGGGCAAGTTCTCGATGCGCCGGTCGCCCAGCACGGCGGTCACCGCCCGTCGCAACGGACCCGAGGTGTGCGCAGCCACCCCGCTGCGGGCGAATTCGCGCAGCCGCTGGACCGTCCCGCCCGCGAACAAGGCCCGCGCGTCCGGCGAGCGCCACAGCAGGTCAAGCCGGTCGACGACCTCATCGGGCGGCAGCGCGGCGAGCACCGCTCCGTTGAGCGCGCCGATCGACGTGCCGACCACCAGGTCTGGCCGCACCCCAGCCTCCACCAAAGCCCGCAGCATCCCGACCTGGACGGCGCCGAGCACGCCGCCCCCACCCAGGACGATCGCCGTGCCGCCGGTGCCCACCGGTCCAATGCTGCCAAACACTTCACGTGTCACCCAGGGCGATCATGGCTCGCTCCTGCCGTCACAGGCCTAGCCGGCGTTCAAGTCCAGGCCGAGATCCAAGGCTGGTGCGGAGTGGGTGAGTGCTCCAACTGCCAGGTAACGCACTCCGGTCTCGGCGTAGGCCCGTGCGACGTCGAGCGTCAACCCGCCGGAGGCCTCCAGCTCGGTGCGCGAACCCGCGGCTCGGCTGGCTGCCTCGGTGCACTGCGGCACCGTCATATTGTCCAGCAGCACCAGAGACACCTCAGCGGCCAGCGCCTCGTCCAGCTCCTCCAGGGTGCCGACCTCCACCTCACAGGGCAGCTGCGGGGCATGTTCCCGGACGGCCGCGATGGCGGCGGTCACCGAACCGGCGGCGGTCACGTGATTGTCCTTGATCAACACCGCGTCGCCGAGCCCCATCCGGTGGTTGACCCCACCGCCACAGCGCACCGCGTACTTCTGCAGCGCACGCAATCCCGGCAAAGTCTTGCGCGAATCCCGGATTGACACGCCCGTACCGGCGACCGCGCGCACCCATGCTGCGGTGACCGTGGCAACCCCCGATAAGTGACACAGCACGTTGAGCGCGGTGCGCTCGGCAGTGAGCAGACTGGCCAACGGCGCCCGCACGGCGAGCGCGACGTCTCCGGCGACAAGCTGGTCGCCGTCCTGGCGCCGGGCGATGATCTCGTACCCGCCGGTCCCCAGTACTGCGTCGAGCACCCCGAGGAACACCGGCAGCCCAGCCAATGTACCGGGCTTGCGTGGCGAGACGGTCGCTGCCGCAACAGCTCGGGCGGGCACGCAGGCCGCGGTCGTGGCGTCTGGGCCGTAGCGCAGGTCCTCGTCCAACGCGGCGCGGATAACCTGGTGTACCTCGTCGACCTCGAGACCCAGGGTGGCGAGATCGACGCTCACGCGGCGCCTCCGACCAGGGCGGGCTCCGCCGTCACCGGGACTCCGGTGTCGTCGAGCACCATGACGATGCTGCGCCGCCATTGCGACGCAGTACCCGGATGGTCGGTGCGCAGATGGCAACCACGGCTCTCGGTGCGCGCGGTTGCGGCGGCCAGTACGGCTGCAGCCGCCAGAGTGAGCCCGGCGTCCTCCGCGTCACGCGGCGTCCGCAACCGTCGCCGGGTGGTCAGCCCCACACTCGCCCAGGCAGCGGCGAGCCCGGCGGCGTCGCGGCCGATGCTGGCGTGTGCACTCATCGCGCGTTGCACTGCATCGCGATCGGCCATCGGCTGGGCGTCGGGAGGTGGCAGCGGCGTGCCGGGGAGTGGCGACGCCGCGAGGTCGGCGGCCACCGCTTGCGCGGCCCGGGCACCCATCACCAGCCCCTCCAGCAAGCTGTTGGAGGCCAGCCGGTTCGCGCCGTGCAAGCCGGTCCGGGCCACCTCCCCAGCTGCGTAGATCCCGGGCACAGTGGTCCGGCCGCTGATGTCGGTGATCACGCCGCCGCACTGGTAATGGGCTGCCGGTGCCACCGGAATCGGCACCCGGCCTGGGTCAACGCCGACCGCCATGGAGGCGGCGTGCACGGTCGGGAAACGGCGGCGCAGCTGCGAGCTGCCGAGGTGGGTGGCGTCGAGCAACACGTGATCGGCGCCCGTCTCGGCCATCCGGGTGGCGATCGCGGCGGACACCACGTCCCTCGGTGCGAGCGCACCGAGGGGATGTACGCCGGTCATCACCGGCGTGCCGGTGGTGTCCAGTAGGACCGCACCCTCGCCCCGGATAGCTTCCGTGATCAGCGGTTGCCGGCCTCGCGAGCCGGGTCCGACACGCAGCACTGTCGGATGGAACTGTACGAATTCCAGGTCGGCGGTCTGCGCCCCGGCCCGCAACGCCAGCGCCAACCCATCGCCGGTGGCGACGTCGGAATTGGTGCTGACGGCGTAGAGCTGGCCCAAGCCTCCGGTGGCGAGCAGGACGGCCCGCGCGCGCAGCACACCCACCGTGGGGCCGTCGCTGAGCAGGGCCAAGCCGGCTACTCTACCGGTATCGTCGCGCAACACGTCGGTGGCTGACTGACCCTCCAGTAACGGCAGCTGCCCGCCACGGGCGACGCTGACCAGAGCCCGCTCGATCTCGGCTCCAGTGGCATCACCGCCGGCGTGGATCACTCGGAAAGCCCGGTGCCCACCTTCGCGGGTGCGTTCCAAGCCGGCTAGACCGCAGTCGAAGATAGCGCCGCGGGCCCGCAGCACGTTGATCGCGGCAGGGCCGTCGGCCAGGATCGCCCGGACAGCCATCTCATCACACAGACCGGCACCGGCCATCAACGTGTCGGCCACATGCGCGTCCACGCTGTCGCCGCTACCCGGTAGCACCACCGCGACACCGCCTTGTGCCCATCGGGTGTTGCCCTCCTCGACCGTCGCCTTGGTCACCGCCACCACCCGCAGCCCGAGCTCGGCAGCACGCAAGGCGGCGGTCAACCCGGCCACCCCGGTGCCGACCACCGCGAGGTCCACGGTGATCTCCCAGGCGGTCATACCGCCGCCTCCGCGGGACCAAGTGCGTCGGTGGTCACTCGCCGCCACCTGGTCGGCCAATAGCGATCATGCGTTGCAC
>JALZCN010000315.1 GCA_030863045.1 Actinomycetota bacterium
GCGTAATCATGCGGTTGGGTGAGGGCCCGCTTGACGTTGCGGAACGCTACGGTGGTTCAGGCCTGCCCTAAACACCCCTGAGGATCTCAATGACGACGACCTCGGACACCGTCCGGCTGCTACACGATCTCGAGGCGGTGGTCACCGAGAACCTCAACCGGCATCTGGCCGCCGCCAAAGAGTGGATGCCACACGAGTATGTCCCGTGGAGTCTCGGCCGTGACTATGCCGACCTCGGCGGTCAGCCCTGGGATCCCGCGCAGTCGCGCCTGTCGCCGCTGGCCCAGACCGCGCTGGAGGTCAATCTCCTCACCGAGGACAACCTGCCCAGCTATCACCGGGAAATCGGGCGCAGTTTTGGACGCGACGGCGCCTGGGGCACCTGGGTACACCGCTGGACCGCCGAGGAGGGTCGGCACGCGTATTGCATCCGCGATTATCTCCTGGTAACTCGCGGGGTTGATCCAGTGGAGCTGGAGCGGGCCCGGATGCACGTCATGCAAACCGGCTACGACACCCAAGAGGCACCGCTGCTACGCGTCCTGGCCTACGTGTCCTTCCAGGAGCTGGCCACTCGCATCTCCCATCGAAACACCGGTCGCCACGCCGGCGACCCGATCGCCGAACGACTGCTCGCCCGAATCTCCACAGACGAGAACCTGCACATGGTCTTCTACCGCAACCTCGTCAAGGCCGCCCTCGACCTGTCCCCCGGCCCTGCCCTGCGGGCGATAACCGACGAGGTCGTCGGCTTCAACATGCCAGGCATCGTCATCCCGGGTTTTGCCCGCAAATCTGTGCAGATCGCCAAAGCCGGCATCTACGACCTACGCATCCACCACGACGAGGTGATCTTGCCGCTGTTGCGTCATTGGGGGGTGTTCGACCTCGACGGTCTCGACGCGGAGGGTGAGAAGGCCCGTGCTGAACTGGCCGACTTCCTCACCCAGCTCGATCGGCAGGCCAGCCGATTCGAGGAGCGCCGCGCCGCAGCCCGCGCCGCGGCGCGCTCATGAGCGGTCATCCGCGGCGCCGAACGCGCTCCTGCAGCTCCTGCGCGTCCAACACGGCGGCCTGTTCTGGTGTGGGAGCGGTGCCCCCAAGGTGCGCCGGCACCCACCAGGCGTCGCGACCGGGTGCCTCCGGGTAACGTTCGCGGGTTGCATCCAGCAGCCGGTTCATCACGTCGACCAGCGCAGTGTCAGCCGCTGGGCCGCGCCCTGGCATCAACGGCGCACCGATGGTGATGCTGATCGGGATATGCCGGGCAGCGCGGATCGTGGGCTTCCGGCCCTTGGTCCATACCCGTTGGCTGCCCCACAGCGTCACGGGGATCAGCGGCACACTGGCCAAGCGCGCCATCCGCGTGGCGCCGGATTTGAACTCCTTCAGGCAGAAGCTGCGGCTGATCGTCGCTTCCGGGAATATCCCCACGAGCTCGCCCGCCCGCAATGCCTCGACCGCGAGGCGAAAGGCACCCGCCCCAGCCGCTCGATCGACGGGGATATGGTGCATCGCACGCATCAAGGGTCCGCTTACCCGGTGCGTAAAGACTTCTTGTTTGGCCATGAAGCGAACGAACCGTCCCTGCTCGCGCCAAAACGGAAAAGCCGAGAGAGCGAAGTCGAGGAAGCCGGTGTGGTTCACCACCACCACACCACCACCGGTAGCCGGGACGTGCTCCCCACCCACGACGTCGATACGCAGGTCCAGGGCCCGAAACAGGCCCGCTGCGACATGAGCCACGCAGCGGTACGCCCCATCCGTCATCGGCCCACGCTAACGGGTGCAGTCCAGGGCTGGCCGCAAGGGTGCATCGCGCCACCAACCAGCGCCATAGCAGCTCTACAATCTGCGGGCTGTACAGCTGGCAGCGCTAAGCCGCCGCCGAGGCGGTGCCATCACCGCACGGTAGCGGCTTTCGATAGCACGCTCCGGGCACTTCGCGCTGCTATCTGCATTGAGCGAGTGACACCCTCATCCGTGAGACAGTGGACCGAGTTGTGCTGGGATGGCTACAGAAACAGCCGTCCAGAGTGTCGTGAACTCGACGTCACGACATTTCAAGCGCTCCTCACGTCGGTGCGTCGAGTTGACGACGCCGGATGGGAATGCTACTGCGCTGTTACCGGGAGGACCGTCGAATAGCGGCGTCCCCGAGCAGGCGGGTTGCCTCGTCGGCAACGTCATCGTCGGCGACGACCTCGTAGCGACTGGGAACGGTCATCCTGACGGTATCGAAATCCCGGCTACCGCGCCGCATACCGTGCATCACCATGCCCAACACCGCTCCGATGAGCGCACCGAAGATCAGCCCGTAGAACGCCAGCACGATGCCGGCCACCAACGGATTGATCAGATTGAACAACCCGAATATCCAGCCGATCAAGGCGCCGGGCAGTGCGCCAGATACGGCTCCCTTCAGCGCCGCGCCACCGTAGTTCAACCGGCCGGTGACCTGCTCGACCACCTGAAGGTCGTGACCGATGATGGCAACGCGCTCAACGGGGAACCGCTGATCCGATAGGCGGTCCACTGCCCGTTCCGCATCTGCGTAGTTGTCGAACACGGCGATGGGGTGACGGTGGCCGTTGGGGGGCACAGCAGCATTCACGTTTGGAGAATTACCCGGTGCCAGATCAGCGAAACACCTATATTCACGGCCACCACGACAGCGTGCTGAGGTCACACCGCTGGCGGACGGTAGGCAATTCCGCCGCTTACCTGATCCCGCGCCTACGCCCGGCCAGCACGTCCTGGACGTCGGTTGTGGTCCGGGCACCATCACCACCGATCTCGCCCAGAGGGTGGCGCCCGGCAGCGTCACGGGCATCGACAACGACCCGGCACCACTGGCGGAGGCCCGCGCCGCCGCGCAGCAACATCGGGTGCGCAATGTCACCTTCGAGGTAGCAGACGTGTATGACTTAGACTATCCGGACGCCACGTTCGACGTCGTGCATGCCCATCAAGTGCTTCAGCACCTGGCAG
>JALZCN010000374.1 GCA_030863045.1 Actinomycetota bacterium
GGACAGCAGGGTGTCGTTGATGATCTGTAGCGCGGGCCGCCGCTGCAGGGCGGCGTCCAGGTCCTCGGCCAGCCCGTGACGGTCCCCGTCGACGATCCGCCGCTCCAACCGTTCGAACAGCGGCAACGCCGCGAGCTCGGCCGCTCGAAACTCCCGCGACGAAGACGTCGTGACGCCCTCGAACAGCGCCATCAGCTCCTGCAGCGGGTCATAGTTGTCGCGTCGCCGGTCGTACACCAGATCCAGCGCCACGGCCCGGTGGTGGTCCGGGATTCGGGCCATCGGAACGATCTTGGATGCGTGCACGATCGCAGTGTCCAACCCGGCCTGCACACACTCGTGCAGGAACACCGAGTTGAGCACCTGGCGAGCCGCGGGGTTGAGGCCGAAGGAAACGTTGGACAGCCCGAGCGTGGTCTGCACCTCCGGGTAGCGACGCTTAACCTCGCGGATCGCCTCGATGGTCTCCAGCGCGTCACGTCGCACCTCCTCCTGGCCCGTGGAGATCGGGAAGGTGAGGCAGTCCACGATGACGTCACAGGTCCGCATACCCCAGGTGGCGGTCAGGTCGTCGATCAGCCGCGACGCCACCCGAGCCTTCCACTCCGCGGTGCGGGCCTGCCCCTGCTCGTCGATGCACATTGCCACCACCGCGGCCCCATGCTCGCGGATCAGCTCCATGACGCGCTGATAACGGGAGCCGGGCCCGTCGCCGTCCTCGTAGTTCACCGAGTTGACCACACACCGCCCGCCGAGGCGCTCCAAGCCGGCCTCCAACACGGCGGGCTCGGTGGAGTCCAGCATGATCGGTAGCGTCGACGCGGTCGCCAGCCGCCCGGCCAGCTCGGCCATGTCAGCGGCACCGTCGCGGCCGACGTAGTCCACGCACAGGTCGATCAGGTGTGCACCGTCCCGGGTCTGCGCGCGGGCGATCTGGACGCAGTCCTCGAAGCGTTCGGCCAGCATGGCCTCGCGGAACGCCTTGGACCCGGTGGCGTTGGTCCGCTCCCCGATCATCAGCACGCTGGTGTCCTGACGGAACGGCACTGCGGTGTAGAGCGAGGACACCCCGGGCTCGGGTCGAGGCCGCCGGCGGCGGTGGGTCAAGCCGGCCACCGCCTGCGCCACCGCCGCGATGTGCTCCCGGGTGGTGCCGCAGCAACCGCCGACCAGCCGGACGCCGAACTCGGTGACGAAGCCGATCAGCGCGGTGGCCAGCTCATCGGGGGTCAGCGGGTAGACCGCCCCACCCGTACGCAGCTCGGGCAGTCCGGCGTTGGGCATCACCGACAGCGGGATCCGGGAATGCTTGGCCAGCTGGCGCAGGTGCTCACTCATCTCGGCCGGGCCGGTGGCACAGTTCAACCCGATCAGGTCGATGCCCAGCGGTTCCAGTGCGGTCAGCGCCGCGCCGATCTCGGTGCCCAGCAGCATCGTGCCGGTGGTCTCCACGGTGACCTGGGCGATGATCGGCACATACCGCTGTTGCGTGACCATCGCGCGGCGCGCGGCGATGACGGCCGCCTTGCACTGCAGCAGATCCTGGCTGGTCTCCACCAACACCGCGTCGGCTCCGCCAGCGAGAAGGCCGCGAACCTGCTCGACGTAGGCGTCACGGAGCTCGGCGAAACTGACGTGGCCGAGAGTGGGCAGCTTGGTGCCCGGGCCGACCGCGCCGAGCACGAACCGGGGCCGGCCTGGTTCGGTGAACTCGTCGGCCACCTCGCGGGCCAGCACGGCGCCCGACTGCGCGAGCTCCCGGATCCGATCGGCGATGCCGTACTCAGCGAGGTTGGCCAGGTTGGCGCCGAAGGTGTTGGACTCCACCGCATCGGCCCCCGCCTCCAGGTAGCCGCGGTGCACGGCGCGCACGACGTCCGGACGGGTGACGTTGAGGATCTCGTTGCAGCCCTCCAGCCCGGCGAAGTCGTCCAAGGTCAGCGGGACGGACTGCAACATCGTGCCCATCGCGCCGTCCGCGACCACGACGCGGTGCGCCAGGACGTCGAGCAGCGGTGACAGGGCCATGAGACGCAGGGTAGAGCAGCAATATCAGGCTACTGCCCAGCGCGTGGCGGCTAGTCCGGTCCAGGAGTCGTAGGCTGGCGCGGTGACCTATCCGGACACCGCCGGCAGCGACTCGGCCGCTCGTGCAGCACCACCGCCGCTGCCCCAGCTCACCGCCCCGGTCTTGGTGGCCGCGTTCGAGGGTTGGAACGACGCGGGGGACGCCGCGAGTACGGCGATCGAACACCTCGAGCTGAGCTGGGACGCGTCCCCACTGGCCGAGCTTGATCCCGAGGACTACTACGACTTCCAGGTCACCAGGCCCACCACCAAGCTGGTCGACGGTATCACCCGGCGCATCGAGTGGCCCACCACCCGGCTGTCGGTATGCCGCCCGCCCGGGGCCGACTATGACGTGGTGCTGGTACACGGCATCGAGCCGAACATGCGCTGGCGATCGTTCTGTGCTGAGTTGCTGCGCTACGTCGAGGACCTCGGGATCACCACCGTGGTGACCCTGGGCGCCCTGCTCGCTGACACCCCGCACACCCGGCCGGTCCCGGTCACCGGTACCTCCTACGACGCCGCATCGGCCGCTCGCTTCAAGTTGGAACGTTCCCGCTACGAGGGCCCCACCGGGATCGTGGGAATCTTCCAGGACGCCTGCGTGCAGGCCGGCGTACCGGCCATCTCGTTCTGGGCGGCGGTGCCGCACTACGTCTC
>JALZCN010000380.1 GCA_030863045.1 Actinomycetota bacterium
CATCAGGGGTAGCCGCGAAGCCCGGACTCATCATGCTCCACCTGCCTGTTGTGTCGGCGTTTGCTCACCGTCGCTGCCGGCAGGCTTCCGGCGGCGACGACAGGGTCGCCCACGCTACAGCTTGACCACCTCCCGCCTCAGGACAGCTCTCTGTGGCGCGGATTGTCCGCCGGTGCGGGCTGCTGTCGGCTAGCGTCGCCGGTAATGCTGATCAACCTGTACTCCGACACCCAGACCCGGCCGGTCAAGGCGATGCGCGCGGCGATGGCCGCCGCCGAGGTGGGTGACGAGCAGCGCGGCGAGGATCCCACCGTCAATGCCCTGTGCGAGCGGGTCGCGGAACTGCTCGGCAAGCCAGCCGCGGTGTTCCTGCCGTCGGGCACGATGTGCAACGCGATCGGCTTCCGGCTGCATATCCGGCCCGGCGGTGACGCGGTGCACCTGCACCCGACATCCCATCCGATCGTCGCCGAGGGAGGTGGACCGTCGGCGCTGTCCGGGGCGGTGCTCGCCCCGATCCCCGGCGAGGCCGGCATGTTCACCGCCGGCGCGCTGGAGGCGGCGCTGTTTCCGGCCGGCAACCGCTACCAACCACGCTCCCGGCTGGTGTGCGTTGAGCAGACCACGAATCTGGCCGGCGGGCGGGTGTGGCCGCTGGAGCAGTTGCGCGCGGTGCTGGATGTCGCCCTGCGGCACCGGCTGCGCACCCACCTGGACGGGGCGCGACTGATGAACGCCGTGGTCGCCTCGGGGGTGCCGGCCGCGGAATGGGCGCACGGGTTCGACACCGCGTGGATCGATTTCACCAAAGGCCTGGGCGCGCCGGTGGGCGCTGTACTGGCCGGCCCGGCTGAGCTCATCGACGAAGCCTGGCGCTACAAGCAGATGATGGGCGGCGCGCTGCGCCAGGCCGGCATTGTCACGGCTGGCTGCCTGTGGGCGCTGGACCACCACGTGGACCGCCTCGCCGAAGACCACGCCAACGCCCGGATCCTCGCCGAGGGGCTCGCCGGGTTACCCGGTATCACGCTCGACCCGGCTGCCGTCGAGACCAACATCGTGGTGTTTCAGCTGGCCGATGCGCCGCGTTTCGCACGACGGCTGGAGGCTGAGCACGGGGTGCGGATGGGCGCTCTGGGACCCGATCTGGTCCGGGCGGTGACCCATCACGACGTGGACACCGCCGGCGTGCACCATGCGACGGCTGCAGTCGCCGCGGTGCTGCGCGCCGTGCCGTGAGTGCCCCGCGTCGGCCCGAGCTGGTGCCGCAACCGTGGTCTGCAGCAGTCTCCGGTTGATCTATGCGAGTTGCCGGCGAGCGTCGAGCAGGTGATGGGTGACCTCGTGCAGGGTGTGGACGGCTACCCAGCGCAGCGACCGCTCAGCCCGCTGCGGGTAGCTGTAGATGACGCGTCGTTCCCAGTCGTCGGGAGCCAGGCGGTCGAGAACGTTGGCGAACAGATGCGCCGCGACGGTGAGTTGACGGGCCACGTCATCGGGTTCCTGCTCGGCGTAGCCGTCGTGGTCGACTCGCTCATCGCGACCCATGGGCTCCAACGACGGCCGCTCCACGCGCCGAGCGGTGAACACCCGCTCACGTTGCACCAACAGCACGTCCCGCAGATGGCAGCCGTACTCCAGCGGGGACCACTGGGTGGGCTCTCGCCTGGTCCGCACATCCGCGCGGCTGCCGGCGAGCAGGGCGGCGAACTCAGCGACACCCGTGACGATCGACGAAGCGGCATCCGGTGCTTTGGCCAGGTCGTACTCGAAGCCGCACTCCTCGCAGCCCATGCCGGCACCTCAGCGCACGTTGACAGTTCGCGGACATGTAAACCATGCGGGGTACGCCGTGAACTCGACGCTACGAACGTTCGCTCCGGTCCGCACGCCGGTCTCGCCCAGGGGCTGAAGGCCGCACCGACCAGCCGACGCAGCGTGTGGTGGCAGGGTGGATCGGTCTGCAACAGGTTGCCTGCCCTGAACCGCTGCGCCGCTGGAGCTACTCGGGCCGTGTCGGAGGAAAACACCTGTGGATCGGAGATCGCCCGGTGGACGTCGGCGTAGCGGAACACGTGCCAGACGCCGTGCGCATCACGCCATACCGGGTGCTCGTCGCGCATCATGCGCAGCCAGGGCAACAGGGTCCGCCCACCGTCGGAAATGGTCGGCGGGATGGTACGCAGATCGGGGGTCATGGTTGCTCCCGTTCCTGTCGGCGACTATCCGGGTTGAATGCGCCTAGTTCGCATTCACGCGCATCCGGTCGAAGAGTTCTATGGCTTGAGGAGCGATCGCGCGTAGTACGTCAGATCAGGCTCGTCCGGCGGCTCGAAGGCCAGCCGGACGAGATCCGCGAGGGCCGCCGCCTTGCGTTCGAGAGACATCTCCCGCAGCTGGTCGGGCAGGAACTGCTCAGTGACGAAGAAGCCAGCGCTGGCCGCGTTCAGTGCGTACTTCTGAGCTTGACGGTTGGTGTCGGTGCGGATCAGGGCGTGCGTCCGCATCAGATCGATGTACTCGTCGAATAACGCGTCAGCGGCCCGCTGCTGGCCTGCCACACCGCCGGCGTGACTGGCGGCGAGCTTGCCGAGGATGTCGAGGTCGCGGTGTAAAGAGCCCTGGCCAGCGGCCGTCATCCCTCAGCGCGCTCTCTCACCGTTGAGATCCCGGAAGCATCGAGGCCCGTACGGCGCCTACGCTCTGTGCTGTGGCTGACTACCTGCCGACCGCGCCTTACCGTGGCACCCGTGACTTCCTGCCAGCTGAGATGAGTGTCCGAACTCAGGTGTTCGGGCGGCTCTATGAGGTTATCGAACGGTACGGGTACCAGCGCTACGACGGCCCGATCCTGGAGCCGGTGGAGATCTACGAGGCAAAGTCGAGCCGCGAGATCGTGGAGCAGCAGCTGTACACCCTCACCGATCGTGGTGGTCGGCGGCTGGCATTACGGCCGGAGATGACACCGTCGGTGGCGCGGATCATTGCCGGAAACGTCGGAAAGCTTCAGTTACCGGTGCGTTGGTACAGCCACCCGAACTGTCACCGTTATGAGCGTCCGCAACGCGGCAGGGTTCGTGAACATTGGCAGATCAATGTCGATGTGTTCGGGTCAGATAGTCCAGCATGCGAGATCGAGATCTTCGAATTGATTCACGACATGATGGCCGCTCTGGATGCAACGGCTGACATGTGGGTGTTACGCGTGAGTGACCGTGTTCTGTTGAACGCTATCCTGACGACGCTGGTGGAGCTCTCAACTGATCAAATTCGTCCTGTCAGCGCGCTTATCGATCGATGGGAGAAGTACCCCCAAGATCGGCTGGGTCAGGAAGCCGCCGAGTTGGGCGTGACGGAGAAACAGTTTCAACGGCTGGGGGAGATCCTTGGCGCTGGCGACGCGATTATTGATGACCTGCCCGGCGAGGCACGAGAGCAGTCAATTCTGATGCAGGTACTCGACAGTGGGGCCAAAGATCTGATCAAGTTCGATCCGCTGATCGTGCGGGGGTTCGATTACTACACGTCAACGGTCTTCGAGGTGTTCGACACCAGCCTGGAGAACCGGCGCTCACTGTTCGGTGGAGGTCGGTACTCCGACCTGGTGGGACTGTTCTGCGCTGCGCAGATCCCGGGAATCGGGTTCGGTATGGGTGACGTCACCTTGATGGACTTCCTGGCTACTCACGACCTGTTGCCCGCCCCGCGCAGTGAGGTAGATGTCGCAGTCATCCCGGTGGACGAGACCCTGGCTGAACCCGCCCGGCGGGTTGCAAGGGATCTTCGCCAGGCCGGCCTGCGGACCAGTACGCCGCTGGAGTACCGCAAGTTGGGCAAGGAGCTGGCCCGGGCCAGCAAATCGGGGGCCCGCGTCGCGGTAATCATCGGCCGCGAGGAGTGGGCAACGGGCGCCGTCACCGTCCGCAACATGGTGACCGGTGACCAACAACAGGCACCCACGAGTGCTGCACCATCAATGGTCACCGCGATGCTGGCTAACTGACGGTGCTGGCTGGCAAGGCCGCCGACGTCGGGTACTGGAGGGATAGAGCGTTAGCGGCGAGCAGCTGACATATTGCTGTCATGTCGATATGCTTTGATGCATGCGGACCACGCTGCGGGTCGATGACGAGTTGCTGCGCCGGGCGAAAAGCCACGCCGCCCGTCAGGGACGAAGCCTTACCTCGGTTTTTGAGGAAGCGCTTCGCCGGCTGCTGGCCGAATCCGAACGAGGCGGAGAGCGCCCGCGGGTCGAGCTCCCGGTTTCCGCCGCGAGCGGTGGCGTGCTGCCCGGCGTGGACCTCGATGACAGCGTGGCGCTGCTCGACGTGATGGAGGATCGTGCTTCTTCCTGACGTCAACGTGCTCGTGTACGCGTTCCGGCAGGACACCGCCGACCACCAGCATTACCGGGCCTGGCTGGACAGCACCGTCAACGGTGACTCCAGCTATGCCTGCTCCGACCTGGTGCTCGGCGGCTTCGTGCGGATCGTCACTCATCCGCGGGTTTTCCGGGAACCCAGCCCGCTGACCGAGGCGTTGGCCTTCGCCTGCGCAGTGCGAGACCAGCCGATCTGCCGCCCGGTGTTCCCTGGCGCGCAGCACTGGTCGATCTTCACCCGGTTGTGCCAGCAGGCCGGCGCGAAGGGCAACCGGGTGCCGGATGCGTTTCTCGCGGCCCTGGCGATCGAGTCAGGGTGCGAATGGGTGACCGCCGACCGCGGCTTCGCCCGATTTCCCGGCCTCCGCTGGCGGCATCCGCTTAACAACTGATC
>JALZCN010000386.1 GCA_030863045.1 Actinomycetota bacterium
ACCGACGGCTTCCACGCGCTACGGCACTTCTATGCCTCGACCCTCCTCGACGCTGGCGAGTCAATCGTGGCGCTGGCGGAGTATCTCGGACACGCCGACCCCGGCTTCACCCTCCGCACCTACACCCACCTCATGCCGTCCAGCCAGGAGCGCACCCGTCGGGCCGTCGACGGTGTATTCGGCAAATCGTCGGTCTCGGACGGCATGGAGACGGCATGAAAGCATCCACAATCGGTATCGCCGCAGCTCACAGGCATGTTCGTGCCGGAATTACCGCTTCTAACGGACGGTATCGCCGGACTCGTAACCGGCGTGCCGTTGGTTTCTCGTGGCCTCCCAGCATGCGAGGTTCCTGTCACCCACGCCGAGCATTTCTGGCCATACGGCTCATCGACGGTGGAGCTCGGTGTTCTGTTCCCCGATCCCGCGCGAATTCGCTACCTGCAGGGACGGCTTCGAGGTGCCCGATTCGGCCATCGTGTCCTGTCCGGCGCGGCTTCTTTGTCAAATTTCACTGACAAGGAGTAATGGTGAGATAGTATCGTTATCAACCATGGGGAAGTCGGGCACCCCATTTTCGGGACGGCTAGACCTCGTGCACCGCGTGGGCGCGGCGGTGTTCGGTTTTGGGTTGTGTGTGTTCGGGGTTCTCGGCGTTGCCAACCGGTTGGAGTTCCTGGCAGTCGAGGGGCAGGTCCTGCTCGGCCTGGGCACGAACGGCCTGCTGGCAACGATCTCGCTCCTGGTCGGTGGGGTGCTGATCGGCGCTGCGATGGGCGGTGGCCGGATCTCCTCGACGATCACGGTTATCATTGGCGCGCTTTTCTTGCTCTCGGGGTTGCTCAATCTCGCCGTGCTGGACACAGACCTCAACCTGCTGGGGTTCAGACCGTCGAATGTAATCTTCAGCATCGTGGCCGGAATGTTGCTGCTGTTCCTTGGCGCTTACGGTCGCTTCAGTGGCGGCTTGGCAGGGGATAATCCCTATTACCAGCTTCGGCATCGCGACGATCCCAGCTCCGGAGGCGACGTTGTCGACGAGGACGCCGAACGGTGGCTGGCCGCCGAAGTGGCGGTCGCCGAGGGCCACGCCACGCCGGAGCAAGAGCAGTTGGTGCGTGAGGACGCGCAACGCCGCGCCAACGAGGCGCGCAGCCGCGCCTGGGAGCTCTACGAAGCTCGCCGAGCACGCGACCCGAACTTCCTCCAGTAGCGAACCAATACGGGCGACCACGATCGCCTCTGCCGTCGGCGCACGCAATGCTGCAGAGCAAGACACCTCACCGGCCGTCCGGCGCGTCTTGCTCACCGTTCACCGACGTGGTCGGAAGCTACGCCCGCCTGCGGGCCCGCGGGTGCGACGCCGGCGAACGCACGTCATGAGAAGGATGCCCGGCGTTTAGCTCAATTCGGCTCGCATTCGGAGTAATGAAGGCCGTTGGCCGCTCCGCACCGCTCATCACCGCGTCACGTTCTCATAAACGCAACTGAGCCACTTCTGTCTCCCTACCGTGCGCGGCATGCCCGTGCTCATGTCAGTACCCCGGCTCGTGCGCTGGGTCGCGGTTGCGGCCGTGCTCGGAGCCTTCGCCACGGCGATGTTCCAGCTCTGGCGCGCCGACTACGCCGCCGCCGACAGTGTCCCCGAAGGTTGGACGGCCACCCAGTTCGGTCCGCTCGGGCCGGCCGACCGCGACCTGCTGACCAAGGTGCGGCTCGCCGGGCTATGGGAGATGCCGACCGGTCAGGAGATGCAGCAGCGTGCTGACAGCGAGCGAGTACAGGAGGTAGGCAGGCTGCTCGCCAAGGAACATGGGGAGCTGGACGGGATCGTCCGCGACGCCGCGAGCAAGCTCAATGTCGTCCTGCCGGACGAGCCGTCCAAGGAACAGCGGGGCTGGATGGCGGAGATCTCCGCCTCGTCCGGTCCCGACTACGACAAGGTCGCGATCAACCGGCTGCGGGCCGCGCACGGCAAGGTCCTACCGATCATTTCGCAGGTCCGTTCCGGCACCCGTAACGATGTGGTGCGAAGGCTCGCCGTGACCGCCGCGGAGTACGTCAACCGGCATCACACCTACCTGGAGAGCAGCGGGCTCGTCGACTTCTCCGCGCTCCCCGAGCCGCCGCACACATCCGGTGCGGGACCGCATAACGCCGTCCCGTCCACGTCGGGGAACAACGGC
>JALZCN010000396.1 GCA_030863045.1 Actinomycetota bacterium
GCGGTACTCCGACTTCATCGCATGGCCCATCAGGATGGAAGTTGAGCGCACGGACAAAGACGGCAACGTCACGCGCGAAACTGAGACGATCAATTCGATGAAGGCGCTGTGGGCGCGTTCCAAGAACGACGTCCAGGAAGACGAATACAAGGAATTCTACAAGCACATAAGTCACGACTGGAGCGATCCACTCGAGGTCATCCGTATGAGGGCGGAGGGGACGTTCGAATATCAGGCACTGCTGTTCATTCCGTCCCATGCGCCGTTGAACTTGTTCATGCGGGATCGCAAGCGCGGTGTCCAGTTGTACGTGAAGCGCGTTTACATCATGGACGATTGCGAAGCGCTCATGCCGGAGTACCTGCGCTTCATCAAAGGCGTGGTTGATGCGCAGGACTTGTCGCTCAACGTCTCGCGAGAGACGCTCCAACAGGACCGGCAGATCCAGATGATGCGCCGACGCCTGGTCAAAAAGGTGCTGT
The DNA here is from genome assembly GCA_030863045.1 of Actinomycetota bacterium. Classification (GTDB taxonomy): domain Bacteria; phylum Actinomycetota; class Actinomycetes; order Mycobacteriales; family Pseudonocardiaceae. The sequence continues at coordinate 483 of JALZCN010000396.1, forward strand.
CGACGGTGAAGGACATGATGACCAACGACGTCGACCGCTACAAGACGTTCTGGAGGGAGTTTGGCCGCGTCATCAAGGAAGGGATTCTCAACGACTTCGAGAATCGCGATACGATTCTCGACATCGCGTCGTTCGCATCGACGTACGACACGGAGCAGTTGACTACGCTGCGTCAATATGTGGAGCGCATGAAAGAGGGGCAGCTGTACATCTATTACATGACAGGCGAGTCGCGGTCGATAATCGAGGGCTCGCCACACATGGAAGCCTTCCGGGCTAAGGGGTTCGAAGTGCTCCTGCTGACCGATCCAGTCGACGAGATGTGGGTCGAGTCGGTCCCGGAGTTCGATGGAAAACGGTTCCAATCAATCGCCAAGGGGCAGGTCGATCTCGACACCGATGAAGAGAAGACAACGTCCGAATCCGAACGTGACCAACAAAAGAAAGACTTTGCTGCGTTGCTGTCCTGGATGACGACCACTTTGCAAGATAACGTGAAAGAGGTACGGCTGTCGTCGCGTCTCACCACCTCGCCAGCCTGTATCGTCGGAGACGCACACGACGTCACGCCGACCCTGGAAAAGATGTATCGCGCCATGGGGCAGGACGTACCGCACATCAAGCGCATCCTCGAGCTCAACCCCACACACCCCCTGGTTAACGGACTACAGAAAGCGTACGACGAGCGCAAGGACGACCCCGGACTGGTGGAAACGGCCGAGCTTCTCTACGGGATGGCACTTCTTGCTGAGGGTGGTGAATTGAGTGATCCGTCAAAATTCATACGCATACTGGCGGAGCGGCTGGCGCGGACGCTGTGAATTAGCGAGGTAGATCCGCTGCCCGGCCAAGCCGTTTTGCGGCGACCGTTGAGCCGGAATCCTGTCGTGGTCAGGGTTCCTGTTCGAAGACCGTCGCCCGGCCGGCTTCCAACCTCGCGATCGGAACCCGGAACAGCGAGCAGGACACGTAATCGAGCCCGCTGTCGTGGAAGAACCGCACCGATGCGGGATCGCGCCCGTGCTCGCCACAGACCCCGAGCTTGATCTCGGGTCGACTTTCGTCCCTCCGCGACCGCGATCCGGACCAGTCGGCCGACACCGTCCGGGTCGATCGACTCGAACGGAGACACCCCGAAGATGCCACGCTCGAGATACGTGGGGAAGAAGCTGCCTTCCACGTCGTCGCGGGAGAACCCTCATGTGGTCTGCGTCAGATCATTGGTGCCGAAAGAAAGAAGTCGGCGTGCTCGACGATCTGGCTGGCGGTCAGTCCCGCCCGCGGCAGTTCGATCATCGTGCCAATCGGGACGTCGAGATCGGGAGCCTCGGCCGCGAGTACGGCCTCGATCTCGTCACGCACGGTGCGCAGTTCCTGGACGGTTCCGACCAGCGGCACCATGATCTCCGGACGCACCTGCAGACCGCGGTCACGTTGATCGATGGCGGCTTGGGCGATTGCCCGAACTTGCATTTGAACCAGGCCTGGAATCAGCAGCCCGAGCCGGACGCCACGCAGCCCGAGCATCGGGTTCTGCTTGCGGCGGCGACGGACCTCATTGAGGAGCGGACGTCGACCGGATCAGGAGTCCCGCGTTCTCGAGCGAGCGTAACCCGTACGGACAGCTCGGTGAGGTCGGGCAGGAACTCATGCAGCGGCGGGTCGAGCAGCCTGATGGTGACGTGGCTGGTTCGCCCGCCCCGGCCGGTCAGCACTCCAGTTGCCGCGATCATGCCGTCCAGGTCGTCGGGGCTGGCCTCGCGCCGGACCAGGATCACCCGCTGGCCCGCGCGAGCCCGCGCGACGGCGGTGGGTGAGTCGAACACCACCGCGCCTGTCGCGGCGCCGGGTGACGCGTTCCTGCCGACAGTCAGCGGGCGCCGCTCGGGGTCCGGGCCGAAGCGCGGAAACATGAGCTGGGCAAGCTGATCACCCGAGACCCGGCGCAGCGCCTCGTCGAGGCCGATCAGCCCCTCGTCGAGGAACTGGTTGGCGATGGAAGGCGGCTGCCGCGGTCCGTTTCCCCACTCGGGTTTGCAGCGTCCACAACCGGCCGCGTTCGATGGTGAACTCGATATCACACAGGTCGAGGTAGTGCGGCTCGAGCCGTTCCATGATTTCAAGCAGCTCGTCATACGATCGACTGTCGAGCCGTTTCAGGCCAGAGAGCGGGATCGTGTTGCGGATGTGTCGGGGTCCCCCAGCACCTTGCCGATGGTTCGCTGCAACCGGTCGAGGTGCTCGTCGACCTCGGTCCACAGCCCATCCGGTTCGGTGCCGGTGTTCAGGTACGTCCGACATGCTTCTGTGGTGATGGTGAATCCGGGTGGCACCGGCAGACCGAGGTTGGACATCTCCGCGAGATTGGCACCCTTGGCGCCCAGGAGACCGGCCATGTTCCTGCGACCCTCGGCGAAGTCGTAGACGAGCTTGCTCACACCGAACCTCCGGATGGCCGCTGCCGACTTCCCGGCGGGGCACTGCACGCCGGCTAGGCACGTCTGCCGCCACCCTGGGTGGTGGGCCCTATGCGATCCTTGGTGGCCTGTCGCCGTCGGGAGTTTGGGACAGCCCCTGGAGGAGTTGCTGGACGGCGAGGGGCAGGGTGAAACCTGTGGGTCCGATGCTGACGCAGGACCAGCGACCGTCGCTGACGACCGGCACGCCGGCTTTGGCCATGCTTTCCACGAGGTCGCCGGCGAGGTAGCTGTGGCGGGCATTCCAGACCCTTTGGCGATCGGTCTGATCGAGGGTGGCCCACCACTGATAGGCCAGTTGCAGAGAGTCCTTCATTGCGGAATCACCTCCTCTGTGGTCATTGTCATCGAGCCGAAGGTTCAACGATGGTGCGGGCGACGGGGGCGTGGATTGGCGACCATCGCTCGCAGCGCAGGCGTGCCGGTCCTGCGTTATCCGCGGCAGCCGCAATGTCGCTGATCAGCGTGCGCTGCTTGTTGTGGTGAAGGCGGTGTATCCGCCGTTGCCTTAGTTGAAGTATGGAGCCAGCACTCGTCATCCGCTTAAGGGTTAACGGTCAGGTATCAGTACGTACTATTGCTTGAATACCCTACATGCCCCTGTCGTCCCGGACCGGCGCTTCCTCGGTCGATCTACCGGCGGGCGAGATCGTTGCCGACCGTGGCAGTCGTCTGGAGGAATTGTTGCGCAAATTGCCGTTGAGTGGCGATAAGTTCCTCGACGACCTGGCGCTGAGCCGCAAGCAGCTTCTCGAACAGGTCATAGGTAAGGGCAATGATCGCCGCCCCGGCGGGGGAGCGCAGGGCGATGGGGTCGAGCTGGCGGGCCAAGTCGGCCCACACCTGAAGCGACCTGAGCGAAACGTCCAGCCCTTGCCGTACCAACTGGACTATCAAGTCCTGCATCCGCTGGGTGGTGGCGTCCGCGGCGGTGCGGGCCTGCTCAGTAACCGTGGTGGTGGCGGCGGCGAGTTGGCCGTCTGTCATCTGAGTGAGCATGTCGTGGTGCTCCTGAGGTCGGGGATGCCGGATAAGCCATCCACCGACCACCCTTCCCGTCGCTGGCGCTGCGTACAACCACGGTCACAATAAATCGGGGTAAAAAAGAACACCCCACAATGACGTTTGTGTCACGACTCCTCCGTGGGCCGCGCGGATGCTCGCCTGCTCCGGTCCTGGATCTGTCAACTCAGATTTGTCCAGTGTGGATTGGAGTTCGCCCAGGGGCGCTCACACAGCACGTCAGCGGCTATGCCAAAAGCAGGGTCGGTGGATATTGTGGCTATGAGGAGACCGGCTGCGATCGTGTAGGTAACGTGACTGTCACGAGCAGGTGCTCAGCCGCCTAGAACAGCATGGGTGCTCCACCAGCGCGCTTAAGCACGTCTGCGTACGCTCGATGCCATCCACTTGGCCAGCGCGCTCTCCGTTCGCGAGGAGCTGACCGCGTTCTGCTGCTACGACCGGCGCTGCTCGACGCTGCCGGCCTGGTG
>JALZCN010000470.1 GCA_030863045.1 Actinomycetota bacterium
TTCCGCCACCGAGATATCAGGCATTCCTCTTGTGCCCCGTGACGGTGTGCTGCCTTTGTCGTTTGCTCAGCAAAGATTGTGGTTTTTGGATGGCTTCGAGCCGGGTGGGCAGGGGTATGTCTCAGCATTCGGGTTGAGGCTGTGTGGCGATGTGTCTGTCGACGCGTTGGACGTCGCATTGACCGGGTTGGTGGCGCGGCACGAGTCGTTGCGGACAACGTTTGCGGCGGTAGAGGGCAATGGGGTGCAGGTGGTGCATCCGCCGTTGGTGGTGTCGGTGCCAGTGGTGGACCTGTCGGAGCTGGCCGGGTCCGATCAGGAAGCCGAGTCCCATCGGTTGGTGATCGAGCAGACCAGCCGGCCATTTGATCTGGCTCAGGGCCCGCTGCTGCGGGTGCAACTGGTTCGTCTGAGCGCGAGCGAGCATGTGCTGACCGTCGCGATGCATCACATCATCACCGATGGCTGGTCGATGGGGGTGTTCGTCGAGGAGTTGAGCGCGCTCTACCGGGCGGCTTGCTGCCAGGAAAGCGCCGATCTGGCAGCACTGCCAGTGCAATACGCGGATTACGCGGTGTGGCAGCGGGAGTTGCTTTCCGGTCCGGTGCTCGACGAAGGACTGGCTTACTGGCAACGCCAGCTCGAGGGCGTGCCGCCGTTGGAGTTGCCCACCGACCGGCCCCGGCCGCCGGTGCAGACCCGCAACGGCGCGCTGCTCGAGTTCCTGGTGCCCGCGGACGTGACCGCCCGGCTCAAAGAGCTGGGCAGGCAGCGCGACGGCACGCTGTTCATGACTTTAGTGGCCGCATGCCAGGTGTTGTTCTCGCGGTGGTCGGGCCAGGACGACATCGCGGTGGGAACGGTGGTGTCGAATCGGGAACGCGCCGAGCTGGAAGGTCTCATCGGGTTTTTCGTCAACACCGTGGTTCTGCGCTCACGGGTGGACGCCACGCTGACCTTCACACAGTTCCTCGACACTGTGCGAGAAACCGTTCTGGACGCCTTCGCCCAGCAGCACGTGCCGTTCGAAAGGGTGGTGGACCGCCTTCAGCCGGCCAGGGATACCAGCCGCACGCCTTTGTTCCAGCTAATGGTCGTATTACAGAACACCCCGAGCCAGCCGCCTGATCTGCCCGGCCTGCAGGTCGACGTCCTGGAGCTGCCGGTGGTGAGCACAAGCTTCGATATCACCGTCGAGTTCCAGGAGTCCGACGGCTGCCTGCGTGGTGCGTTGACGTACAACACAGATCTGTTCGACCGGAAGACCATGCAACGGTTGGCCGGCAGCCTGCTGGTGTTACTAGACGGCGTGGCGGCGCAGCCGGCGGGATTGGTATCGGCTCTGCCGCTGTTGCCGGCGGTCGAGCGTGATCGATTGCTGATCGAGTGGAACAACACCGAACGGGATGTGCCGGCTGCCACGTTGGCGGAGATGGTCGAGGCGCAGGTCGCGCGGAGTCCGGATGCGCTGGCGGTGATTGTCGACGGTGGGGTCGTCAGCTTCGCGGAATTGAATGCGCGGGCGAATCGACTGGCGCGCTTGCTGGTTGAGCAGGGTGCCGGTCCGGAACGGGTGGTCGGGTTGGCCCTGCCCCGCTCGCTGGACATCGTGGTGGCGCAACTGGCCGTGGCCAAGGCTGGGGCGGCCTTCGCACCGTTGGACCCGGCGTATCCGGCTGACCGGATCGGGTTCATGGTGACCGATGCCGCGCCGGTGGCGGTGCTGACCCGCAGTGATGTGGCAGCGTGCGTGGCCGGGATCGGGGAAATCCCGGTGCTGGTCATCGACGATCCCGCGGTGGTGTCGGCGGTGGCCGCGATCGGTGAGGACAATCTGACCGACTCCGACCGGTTGGCAGCACTGCTGCCGGCCCACCCGGCCTACGTGATCTACACCTCAGGTTCGACCGGGCGCCCCAAGGGCGTGCTGGTGACCCATGCCGGGCTGGCCAGCTTCTCCGCCGCCGAAGTGCAGCAATACGCGGTGGCGCCGGGGGATCGGGTGTTGCAGTTCTCCTCGCCCAGCTTCGACGCCTCGGTGCTGGAGCTGTGCATGTCGCTGCCGGCGGGAGCGGCGTTGGTGGTTCCCCCGCCGGGGCCGCTGGTCGGGGAGCAGCTGGCGCGGGTGCTGGCCGAGCAGCGGGTGACCCATGCGTTGATTCCACCGGCCGCGCTGGCCACCGTGGCTGCGCAGGCGGCGGCGGAGCTGGCGCTGTTCCAGACGCTGATCGTGGGTGGGGACGTGTGCCCGGCCGAGCTGGTCACGCGGTGGGCACCGGGCCGACGGGTGATCAACTCTTACGGACCTACCGAGTCCACGGTCGTGGCGACCTGGAGTGATCCGCTGGTCCCGGATCAGCAGCCTTGCATCGGCAGGCCGATCTGGAACACGCAGGTGTATGTGCTCGACACGACGTTGCGCCCGGTTCCAGTGGGGGTGACCGGAGAGCTGTACGTCGCCGGGGTGGGGTTGGCACGCGGGTACCTGCAGCGGCCGGGATTGACCGCCCAGCGGTTCATGGCGAATCCGTTCGCGAGGCCGGGCACGCGGATGTATCGC
>JALZCN010000480.1 GCA_030863045.1 Actinomycetota bacterium
CCGTCACCTTCTGGGCCGATCACGACGTGATCCACCTGAGCATCGCCGGTGCCCGGGTCAAGACCGTCCGTTCCCACCTTTCCACCACTGACCTGGCCGTGCTGGCCGCCACCGACGGGCGGCGCGCCGGCCCACCACCACTGCCCCCACCCGACGCGGGCACCGCGCTGGAAATCGACCGCATCGTCTCCCGCGGCGGCATCGTCTCCCTAGGCAACCGCCAACTGCTCGCCGCCGAAATCCTCGCCGGCCGCCGGGTGAGCATTCGCATCGAAGACACCACACTGATGTTCTTCGATCCCGACACCCGGGAACTACTCCGCACCCGACCCAACCCACTGAAACTGGGAACAAGCCCACCGCCTGCGCGGGGCCCGACCGGCCGGTCCACCACCTCGGCCCTTGGTAGATCCGGTCACCGTGCAGCGCCAGGCCTCCAACAGCGGGATCATCATGGTCGTCGGGCAGAAACTGGCGCTGGGTCGAGCACATGCCCACACTGTTCTGACCGTCCACGTCGCCGAACACACGATCACCGTCGAGCTCGACCACGGCGGACACCGGACCTTCCACCGGACCACCACCCACCCTGAGGTTCCCCCCGTAGCACGGACACCTCGCGTGTGGGGTCAATGATCTTGGTCTGGCCCAGTGCGGAGGGTCTCGAAGGTGACAGGGCTGTGCATTCCGATGCTCGAATGGCGTCGTTTCGGGTTGTACCAGCACTCTATCCACTCGAAGATGGCAGTGGCAAGTTCGTCGCGGGTTTGCCATTCTTTCGTGTCCAGTAGCTCAAGTTGCATCGTGCCCCAGAAGGACTCCATCATGGAATTGTCGTAGCAATCGCCGACGGTGCCCATGGAGGCAAGTAGCCCGGCGGTGCGCAGGCGTTGACCGAAGGCCCACGAAGTGTATTGCGAACCGTGGTCGGAGTGCAGTATCGTCCGCTCGGTGTCGGGTTCTTTACCGGGTTGGCGGCGTATGATGGCCATACCCAGGGCATCGGTGACCAGTTCGGTATGCATATGCTCAGCAATGGACCACCCCACGATCAGCCGAGAATATGCATCCATCACTGCTGCGCAGTACACGGTGCCTTCGGCGGTGGGGTGCTCGGTGATATCGGTCACCCACAACCGATTCGTCTCGGTGACGGTGAAGTTGCGGTTGACCAGATCCGAGCTGGGTGCTGCGCCGGGGTCGCGGATGGTGCAGCCACGGCGTCGGCGCCGATAGAGGCCCTGGATGCCGGCGGCGCGCATCAGCCGGGCGACCCGCTTGAGGTTTACCGGCAGTCCCAGCCCGAGCCTCAACTCGGCCTGCACCCGTGGTGAACCATACGTTTCCCGGGAATCCGCATGAATCTGCTCGATCAGTTTCAGCAAATACTGATCCTCCTGGGTGCGGGGCGAGGCCGGCCGGCCGAGCCAGTCGTAATAGCCTGAGCGTGACACCTTCAATACCCGACAGGCCACCGCGACATCGATCTCGTCGTCGGCGAGTTCACGGACCAGCGGGTAGATCAGTTTGGGAGAACGTTCTCACGAGCGAAATACGCCGCGGCCCGTTTGAGAATCTCCACTTCAAGCTCTAATCGGCGCTTATCCCGCCGCAGCTGCGCCAGCTCCTCTTTCTCCGCGCTGGTTAATCGGGTCTGGCTCCCGCGTTCATCGGCATCAGCCTGAGCAACCCAGTTCCGCAGACACGACTCAGAAATCCGCAGATCCTTCGCCACTCAGCCATCGATTTGGTCCGCCGACGCGCCAGCTCAATAGCACGACGACGGAACTCAGCAGGGTGAGGAGGCGGCACGGCAACATCCTTCCTGGTGGCCGGAGCCACCTCAGGTCGGGTGTCCGTGCTACGGGGGGAAGCTCACCCCGTCCGCAACCACAAGGCCCAAAACCACCGAACACCTCAGTTTCCTAGCCCCCACGTCAAGCAACACCTGAACCTAAAACGTCAAGCGTCGGGTGGGACCAGACAAGGGCTGTAAGTGTTGTGCAACGTTAGGTGACAAGTACGGTGAGTGAGAGGGTGGTGATCGTTCGACAACTGTGGATCTTCGGTCGCTGCAGTACGGGAGCCCTCGCTCCCAAAGCGGTGCCCGAAGGTCCGACAGCGTCCGCCACCTGCTGGTGCGTGTCCATGAAGATGTGGCGCAGTGTCTATCGATCCGCCGTCGTTGCTGTCAGATTCAGCTGTCAAGATCATGTAGATTGATCAGGCCCAGCAGGCACACCATGTCATCCGGGGGGCGACGCCGTTCGACCCGATCCGGTTTCGGTGGCTCTGCCCGGTGTGAAGGCGACCACTACATCGCCCTGTCAGCCCGCCCTACGCCGGGGCGATGAACGTGCGCCGGGTCACTGAGTTTTGCGAGCAGCTGCGCCTGTGGGACGGTGAGGTGGTGCCGCGGTTCGCGTATGTGGGCCAGCACCGAGAGGATCTGAACCACAGGAGTCAGAAGATGTCCGCTAGTGGCCGAGTTGTCTCCGTCAACGTGGGCGCGCCACGGTCGGTGCGCTGGCGCAACCGTGAGGTTCTGACGTCGATCTTCAAAGATCCCGTGGCCGGGCCGGTTGCGGTGCAGGGTGTCAATCTCGTCGGAGACGACCAGGCTGACCGTCGCGTCCACGGTGGCCCGGCCAAAGCGGTGTACGCCTACGCCCAGGAAGACCTTGATTGGTGGTCTCTTGAGCTTGGCAAAGTTCTGACACCGGGAGCGTTCGGTGAGAACCTCACCGTCGCTGGGGTGGCGGTGACTGATGCAGTGATCGGGGAGTGCTGGCGGGTCAATGATGTGCTGCTAGAGGTCAGCAAGCCCCGCACACCTTGCTACAAGCTTGGCATCCGCATGAGTGATGACACATTCCCTCGCCGCTTTTCGGTGGCTGGAAGACCGGGAGCCTATCTACGCATCCTGTCAGCGGGCACAGTGACGGCCGGCGACAGCATCATCATCGAAAGTCGTCCGGAGCATGGCATGACCGTCCAGTCGGTCGCTGCCTCACGCAAGCGCTGCGATCGCCTTGCCAGGCAATGATGTCTCGATAGAACTGCAACCGCATCTGGTACTTCACCGGATTGACTGATAACGCACGCTTGTGTGACCGGTTTCGTGGGTCACGTATCCGATTAGGTGCCGTCCGCCACGTTGGTCAGATACTGCAAGGCGGGATCTTCCCCGTCATCCGTACTTGTGGACGCGGCCATCGGAGTCACGGTGATTAGCCAGCGCTTTCGACTTGCCGCCGACCTGCATGGTACGGATCTCACCCGTGGTGTTGATCGGAAACCGAGGACGGGGCACGTGCCGAGTCTACGGGTATTCCATGGCTGCCGGCTGACGCTGAACCTTGCTACTGCCGTTATCCTGAGGTTAGTGCTCCCCGAGTTGACTCGGACCAACAACCCTGCGATTTAATCAGTCAGCTGGCTGGTTTCGGCCAGTGCTCATCATTGCGGACTATGGCTGCGCGGTCGAGTCAGCGCCAGACCCGACGGTGTCCACCGGTTCGCAACCAGCCGGGCGAGCCGATAGCTGCCTACCACACAGTCGGTTGATCTGGGACCCTTTGACCCCCAGTCGGTCTTTGACGGTCCGGCACTGACCGTGACCTGCCGCGCCGCGTTCGGACCCATGCCCTCGCGGATGCCTAGATCTGTTGGCGTTGCTGTCAGCCTGCGCTGTCACCGTCGAGCCCTCGCTTGTAAGTCCTGGGCGAGCTGTGTGCCGCAGTGTGCTCGTGGTGTCTGACCGCGAAAAGTTCTCGGATGTGATCTGGCGGCGTTGTGCCCGGGCCGTTGCTACACGGCTGCTAGATCCTATGCAATCGCACGGACCGGGAGATTGCATATTGCCATAGTTTGCATGACGCGGTAGATTCGTACCCGGTTGGTCACGCGTCTGTCATGGCGAGGTTTGTGAGTGTTGTACAGTTCGTCTCCACCGCACCTTAGGTAGGAGTTGGACCATGATTGATACGGGCTGGTCCGTCCCAACGTCACTGGGCTCTTCGGGGACGCCGGCCATCACCGTGGCATTGAGTCGTCCCCAGCCTGATACGACAGTGTGCACTATCACCGGCGCGGTGGATTGGAACGCCACACCGCTGCTGAGAAATGCACTGACCCAAGCACGGCGAGATGACAACGTCCATCTCGTTATTGACCTGTCTGCCGTCACGTCCATGAACGCGGCTGGCCCGTACACGTTGCTCGAAGCCCGTTTTAAACACCACGTCACTGGCGGCGGTCACCTGGCGGTTATCACCGACCCGAATTCTGCCGCCATCCCGGAACTGCAGCTTGTTGCGCTCCAGGCAGCCTTCGACGTCCACCCCACCCTGGCCGACGCCCTCCACGCCTGCGCCAGCGCCGGTATCAGCACTGGTCACAGAGCAACAAGGACGGCTGCTCCAGCAGACCCCGCTCGCCCACTCAGCGAGCGCGGCTCGCGGCATCCCCAGTATTTGGCAAACGATACAACGCTGGCAGCAGGCCGCTGCAGCTAGCGTCGTGACTCGTGCCTGACTTTAGCGTTCGACGTAGTAGTACGCATGTTGCATGTCCGATCGGGGGCGCGTTTCGGAGACTCCGGAGTCTGCGTGCCGGATTGAGGCGGCGTGTCGCAATCGTCGGGCGCACCCGAATGTATTTTCAATGCATCAACGCAAGCGTCCCACATGTCCGCACCAATGAAGCCGTTCCCCGGTATGGTCACTAGAACTCACTCGCCGACACACATCCGGGCGGTAAAATGAGAACCACTCGCCTGCGGTACAGCAGGTCAGCACCGGTCCAGCCGGATCCTTGGAGTCCTGCGCCTGTACTTAGGCAACAGTCCGGCCCCGGCGCGTCATCCTTCATCATTTCATCAGCTCTTTTAACAGTCCGTTGATCATCTCGCGGGAATCGGTTGGGGACAGTGCGGATGTCCGTAGTCGCTCGTGTGCGTGACGATACGCCGCAACGTCTCGTAAGCCGTCGAGGTACTCGCTGTTGGTCATCCGATCCAAATAAACGATCCGCGGATTGCTCGGATCAGTAAATTCCAACACGGTGAACGACCCATCCACACCGGGATGAGCACCGGCAGCAAAGGGCAACACCCGTAGCTTCACGTTAGGTAGTTCAGTGGTCTCAATCAAACGGGTCAGCTGACCGCGCATCACCTCCCGGCCACCGACGACGCGCCGAAGTGCGCCCTCGTTGATCACCACATCCAGATGTACCGGGTCGGGGCCGACCAGCCGAACCTGCCGAGCACGGCGCAACTCTGCTGCCCTAGCCGCTTCATCCGGTAACTGGGTATAAGGCGATTGCCGGAGTATCTCGGCGGCGTACTGCTCGGTCTGTAGCAGGCCGGGCACGACCTCCGACTCATATGCCAGCAACTGCGCAGCTTCGGACTCCAAAGATAAATAGCCCTCAAACCACGGGGGCAACACCTCGGCGTACTGGCGCCACCAACCCGGTTGACGATCTTCATTCGCCAGACTGACCAGAGTCTCCACTTCCTCGGACAACGCATCGAGCACACCCAACA
>JALZCN010000487.1 GCA_030863045.1 Actinomycetota bacterium
AACCCAAGATCGCGGTGCTGGATGAGACCGACTCTGGCCTGGACGTCGACGCGTTGCGGGTGGTTTCCCAAGGAGTGAACCGGTACCGGGCCAGCGGGGACGTCGGCGTGCTGTTGATCACCCACTATACCCGGATCCTGCGACACATCACGCCCGACTACGTGCACGTGTTCGCAGGTGGGCGGATTGTGGAGTCCGGCGGTCACGAGCTCGCCGAGGAACTGGAGACGAGTGGCTACGAGCGGTTCACCCGCCGAGCGGAGGTGACGGGGGTGTCGCCATGACCGCAGTGACTGCAGGCGCACTCACAGCTAGTGAGCTGGACAAAATCCGCGCTGATTTCCCGATCCTGTCCCGCACGGTGCGAGACAGCCGGCCGCTGGTGTACCTGGACTCCGCAGCCACGTCGCAACGGCCCCGGCAGGTGCTCGACGCCGAGCGTGCTTTTCTCGAGCAGCACAACGCCGCGGTGCACAGGGGAGCGCATCAACTCGCCGAGGAGGCCACCGATGCCTACGAGTCGGCGCGGGCCCGGATCGCCGCATTCGTCGGCGCCGACCCCGGCGAGGTGGTATTCACCAAGAACGCCACCGAAGGCATCAACCTCGTCGCCTACGCGCTGAGCAACTGCACGGCTGCGGGGGAAGCGGTGCATCGCTTCGCCCTGGCCGCAGGTGACGAGATTGTGGTGACCGAGATGGAGCACCACGCCAACCTGGTGCCTTGGCAAGAGCTGTGCCGGCGTACCGGTGCCAGGCTGCGCTGGTATCAGGTGACCGACGGCGGCCGGCTTGACCTGGACTCCCTGCAGCTGTCTGAACGCACGAAGGTGCTGGCTTTCACCCACCAATCCAACGTGATGGGCACCGTTCCACCAGTCGTGGAGCTAGTGCGCCGGGCTCGTGAGGTGGGGGCCCTGACTGTGCTGGACGCGTGTCAGTCGGTGCCGCACGGTCCGGTCGACTTCGCTGCGCTGGACGTCGACTTCGCGGTGTTCTCCGGGCACAAGATGCTGGGACCCTCGGGGGTCGGCGTGCTCTACGGCCGCCGTGAACTCCTCGAGGCGTTGCCACCGTTCCTCACCGGCGGGTCGATGATCGAGCTGGTGAAGATGGAGGGCTCCACCTATGCCCCGCCACCGCAGCGCTTCGAGGCCGGCGTTCCGATGACCTCCCAAGCGGTCGGCCTGGGCGCGGCGGTGGACTACCTGTCGGCGCTGGGCATACGGCGGATCGCCGAGCATGAGCGGGCGCTGACCGAGCAGGCCCTGGCCGGCCTGTTGGAGATGACCGATCTGCGAATCATCGGGCCCCCCAATACCGACAACCGGGGGAGCGCGGTGTCCTTCGTGCTCGACGACGTACACGCGCACGACGCCGGGCAGGTCCTGGACGACCTGGGAATCGCGGTACGAGTCGGGCATCACTGTGCCTGGCCCTTGCACCGCCGCTTCGGTCTCGCCGCGACGGTGCGGGCTAGTTTCGCACTGTACAACACCCCGGCCGAGGTCGATGCGCTGCTGGCCGGCGTGCACGAGGTTCGCCGTTTCTTCCGGGTGGGCGCATGAAACTGGAGCAGATGTACCAAGAGATCATCCTGGACCATTACCGCAACCCACACCGCAGCGGCCTGCGAGAGCCCTTCGACGCCGAGTCCTACCAAGTCAATCCCACCTGCGGGGACGAGGTGACGTTGCGGGTAGCACTGGACGGCGACCGGGTGACCGACGTGTCCTATGACGCGATCGGCTGCTCGATCAGCCAGGCGGCGACATCGGTGCTCACCGATCTGGTGGTGGGCCGGACCGTGACCGAGTCGACGTCCACGATGGACGCCTTCATGGAGATGGTGCAAAGTCGCGGCAAGGTGGAGCCTGACGAGGACGTGCTGGCCGACGCGGTCGCTTTCGCCGGTGTGTCGCGCTACCCGTCCCGGGTCAAGTGCGCCTTGCTGGGTTGGATGGCGTTCCGGGATGCGGTCGGCCGCGCCGACGCGAGAGATGCGGTCGGCGGGGCCGACGGGGCCAGTTCTGACAACGGTGCCCAGCGAGCGGAGGCACGATGAACTTGAACGAGGAACCCGAGGTGGTACGCGGCGCGGTCGGGATGCCTGACGTTTCGGCACCCCGCTCGGACGGCGAGGTGGCTGACGTCGACGACGTCGAGGAAGCCATGCGTGATGTGGTCGACCCAGAGCTGGGCATCAACGTAGTCGACCTTGGCCTGGTCTACGACATCCGAGTCGACGCCGACAACGTCGCCACCGTGGATATGACGCTGACCTCAGCGGCCTGCCCGCTGACCGACGTCATCGAGGATCAGACCCGCGCTGCACTCACCGGCGGCCCCGGCGGGGGGCTGGTCGACGATGTGCGGATCAACTGGGTCTGGATACCACCGTGGGGCCCCGACAAGATCACCGACGACGGCCGGGAGCAGCTCCGCGCCCTGGGATTCCGCGTCTGAACCTCACTGAGGTTCTCGACGGTCTGGCGCGGGGGGCCTCTCTGCAGGGGCCCGGGCCGAGCCTGCGAGGCCTCGGGGCGGAGAGG
>JALZCN010000508.1 GCA_030863045.1 Actinomycetota bacterium
CATCAGGGCTTCTCCGTGCGCAGTCCGCTACGCCTCTGCTCGGATCCACCGGTCACGCGGACCAGCCGGTGTGACGATCCCAGTCGCTGTAGGTGTCCCGCACAGGCCCCGCGACCGGGCCTGGCGGTAAGTCCCCTAGCTGATGCCGGACTCCGGGGCGGGGACATCCCCGGTCCGACAGATCTAGCTCCTCGCTCAGGCGGCGAGGGCGAGATCGCGCTGACTGGTGTCGGCGCTTATTGGTGTGCGATGACGCTTACGGTGGTCTCTCGCCTGCACCGGCACGCTTCCCACTGACTCAACGTCCAGAGTCGAAACCGTTCACCCCCTTGTCGGGACAACCACTCTAGGGTAACGCTCGGATGCCCAACGCTCATCCCTGTCTTGCCCGTGATCGGCGTGGCTAAGGTGCGGGGGTGCCCAGCGCCGGGAACGACTCCTACCTTCGCTACTCCACCCTGCACGGCGACCTGTTGGGATTCGTCGCCCAGGATGACGTGTGGCTCGCGCCGTTGGACGGTGGGCGGCCGTGGCAGCTGACCTCCGATCACGCTCTCACCAAGGACCTGCGTTTCTCTCCCGACGGCGCCCACTTGGCCCACCTGAGCCAGCGCGACGGAGCGTCCGAATTGCACGTCGTCGCCACCGCGGGCGGCCCGACGGTGCGTACGACGTGGTGGGGCGACGCCCACGCCCGCGTGCTGGGTTGGGCCGATACGCACCGGGTGCATGTGGCCTCCGCCGTGGGCGAGCCATTACGCCACCGCACGTGGGCCCGCGCGGTGCCGCTGGACGGCGGACCCGCGCAGCGCCTGCCGTACGGCCCGGTCACCGCGCTGGATGTCGCGGCGGCGGGCGGGGTACTGCTGGGCACCGGGTTCGGTGGGCGCCGGCGCGACTACGCGATGTGGAAGCGCTACCGCGGCGGCACCGCCGGCCGGCTGTGGATCGACCGCGGCAGCTCAGGGACCTTCGTCCGGTTGCTTCCCGAGCTGGACGGCCAACTCGCCGCGCCTATGTGGGTAGGCGGGCGGGTGGCTTTCCTGTCCGACCACGAGGGCGTGGGCAACGTGTACTCCGTGCTGCCGGATGGCTCTGATCTCCGCAGGCACACCGACCACGACGACTACTACGCCCGGCATGCCACCACCGATGGCCGGCGCGTGGTGTACGCCGCCGCCGGTGAGCTCTGGCTGCTCGAGGACCTCGCCGCCGACTCGCAGCCACACCGGCTGGAGCTGCGCACCGGCGGGCCTCGCGCAGCGCGCATCTTGGCCCCGGTGCCCGCAGGTAAGCATCTAGGAAACGCCGCCGTCGACCACACCGGGCGGGCGAGCGCGGTGGAGGTGCGAGGCAGCGTGCAGTGGGTGACACACGCAGACGGCCCGGTGCGCACTCTCGCGACCGGCTCGGGCGTGCGTGCCCGGCTGCCGCGGTTGCTCGGCGACGACGTTGTGTGGGCCAGCGACGTCGAGGGAGACGACGCACTCGTCGTGTCCGCCAGGGACGGCTCCACCCAGCGAATCCTGGCAGCGGGTCGGCTGGGACGGGTGATGGACCTCGCGGCTGCCCCAGACGGGAGCCGGCTGGCGGTGGCCACGTACGACGGGCGAGTGTTGCTGGTCCACCCTTCCACGGGAGCGGACACGGAGCTGGCCCGCTCAGACAACGGCGCGGCAGCCGGCCTGGTCTTCTCCCCTGACTCCCGGTGGCTGGCGTGGACGCACCGCGGCCCGTACCCGCTGCGTCAGATCAAGCTGGCGCGGGTGTCCGACGAGATCGTGGTCGACGCCACTGCGCTGCGCTTCGCCGATTCCGAGCCCACGTTCACGCTGGACGGCCGTCACCTGGCGTTCTTGTCAACCCGCACCTTCGACCCGGTGTACGACGAGCACGTCTTCGACCTTTCCTTTCCCGCCGGCACCCGCCCGCAGCTGCTGCCGCTGGCAGCCAGCACCGCGTCACCGTTCGCGCCCACGGCGCAGGGTCGCGCCAGCACGCCCGCCGAAGACGGCCAAGACGTCGACGAGGTGACCGTAGCAGTGGGCCTTGATGGCCTAACCGAGCGCGCCGTCCCCGTACCGGTGCCCGCAGCGCGGTATTCCTCACTGGTCGCGGCCAGCGGCGGCCTCGTGTGGCTGCGCAAACCACTGCACGGCCTGCTCGGCGACGACCTTGCCACCCCGGATGCCGACGCCCCACGCCCGGTGCTCGAGCGCCTGAACCTGACCACCGGCACGCTCACCGTGCTCGCCGAGGACATCGACGACGTCTGGGTCAGCGGCGACGGCACGCGCCTGGTGGTCCGCGACAAGGAGGAGCTGCGGGTGCTGCCCGCCGAGTGCCCGGCCGCCAAGGACGCCGAGCGCGGTGACCCGTCGGCAGCCGTTGACGTCGATCTGTCGCGGGTGCGCGTGCACGTGGAACCGGCCGCGGAGTGGCGGCAGATGTTCGAGGAGGCCGGGCGCCTGATGCGCGACCACTTCTGGGTGGCCGACATGGCCGGCAACGACTGGCCTGCCCTGTTGGCGCGCTACCGGCCCCTGCTGGAGCGGGTTGCCACTCGCGATGACCTCTCGGACCTGATCTGGGAGGCGCAAGCCGAACTAGGCACGTCGCATGCCTACGAGGTACCTGCCGTGAGCCCAGGGCAGGAGGAGCGGCGCCTGGGCCACCTCGGCGTCGACCTCCAACGCGACGAGCAGGGGTTCTGGCGGATCACCAGGGTGTTAGCCGGGGAGAGCTCCGCGGGAGCCGGCCGCTCCCCATTGCGCGCGCCGGGGGCTGCAGTGCAGGTCGGGGAGGCGTTGGTCGAGGTCGACGGACGCGCCGTGGACCCGGTGATCGGGCCCTGGCCGCTGTTGGTGGGCACCGCGGGCAAACCCATCGAGCTGCGGTTGAGGGCGATCGGCTCCGACGATGAACGCACCATCGTTGTGGTCCCGGTGACCGACGAGATGCCGCTGCGATACCAGGACTGGGTAGCCGATCGCCGCGCCGCGGTGCAC